>NZ_JAGKSC010000010.1:0-86314 GCF_017942195.1 Psychrobacter sp. K31L
CCGATGGTACCGACGTTGACGTGTGGCTTGCTGCGTTCAAACTTGGCCTTTGCCATGGGTATTTCCTCTTTTTTTGGGGGCAGTGCTCAACTAGTATAAATACAATAATTGAGACAATCCTGACCACATTAAGATAATTGTTAAAAGGTCGCACATACTAATGTGCAGATATTATAAGAAAATCACGGCCAATAACAAGTCTTTTAACCAATTATTGACGTATTATTCAATGACAATATAGAGACCTGCCCTATATTGTCACCATTAAATAGACTTTACTTACTCGTCGCCATCTTTAGAGTTGAACTTAGAGATGATGTCAGCGGCTACTGATTTTGGAATCTCAGCGTACTTTTGGAATTCCATTGAGTACGTTGCACGGCCTTGAGACATTGAGCGCATTTGGGTAGCATAGCCAAACATTTCGGCTAATGGTACTTCTGCACGGATTTGCTTAGTGCCACCAGGCAGATCTTCCATACCTTGAACCATACCACGACGACGGTTTAAATCGCCCATGATGTCGCCCATGTAATCTTCAGGTGTCTCAACTTCAACTTTCATGACTGGCTCAAGTAGTGCAGGGTTTGCTGCCATGAAGCCTTTTTTGAAAGCGATAGAACCAGCCATTTTGAATGATAGCTCATCCGAGTCAACGTCATGGTAAGAACCGTCATACAATGTCGCTTTTACGCCAACGATTGGATAGCCAGCAAGTACGCCATTTTTCATGCGCTCTTGAATACCTTTATCAACCGCACCGTGGAACTCTTTTGGTACCGTACCACCAACAACTTCTTCAGAGAATTCATAAAGAACGTCGCCAGCTGGATCCATAGGCTCAAGACGTAACCAAACGTGACCAAACTTACCACGACCACCCGTTTGACGTACGAATTTGCCTTCTTGTTCAACCGTCTCACGAATCGTCTCACGATAAGCAACCTGCGGCGCACCGATGTTGGCTTCAACGTTAAACTCGCGCTTCATACGATCTACAAGAATCTCTAGATGCAGCTCACCCATACCACTGATGATAGTCTGACCAGATTCTTCGTCAGTGTGTACACGGAACGATGGATCTTCTTTAGCCAAACGACCTAAAGCGATTGACATTCTTTCTTGGTCAGCTTTGGTCTTAGGTTCAACCGCTAGGCTGATAACTGGATCTGGGAATTCCATGCGCTCAAGCGTGATAACATTGCTTTCGTCACATAGCGTATCACCAGTCGTTACATCTTTCATGCCAACCAATGCAGCGATATCACCAGTGCGGATTTCTTCAAGCTCTTCTTGCGTGTTTGCCATCATCTGTACGATACGGCCAACGCGCTCACGCTTCATTTTAACTGGGTTATAAACGCTGCCGCCCTGCTTGATAACACCTGAATAAACACGAACGAAGGTTAAATTACCGACGAACTTATCATTCATGATTTTGAAAGCAAGTGCTGAGAATGGTGCGTCGTCTGATGCTTCACGAGTACCTTCGCTTTCTTCTTTGTCATCAAGAATACCGCGAATAGCTGGTACATCTATTGGAGCAGGCAGATACTGAATAACCGCATCCAACATCTTCTGTACACCTTTGTTTTTAAAGGCAGTACCACAAAGTAGTGGAATGATTTCGTTATCGATAGTCAACTGACGGATAGCAGCGTTGATTTGATCTACTGTCAATTCGCCATTCTCAAGATACTCATTCATGAGTTCTTCAGAAGCTTCAGCAGCGTTTTCTACCAAATACTCACGATATTCTTCTGCTTTTTCTTGAAGTTCTGTTGGGATTTCGCGCTCGTCATATTCCATACCTTGAGACGCTTCATCCCAATAGATGGCTTTCATAGTCACAAGATCCACTACGCCTTCAAAGGCATCTTCTTTACCAATTGGAATAACCAATGGTACTGGCTTGCCGCCTAAACGAGTTTTGATTTGATCGATAACACGATAAAAATCAGCACCAACGCGATCCATTTTGTTTACGAATGCAAGACGTGGAACTTTATATTTGTTAGCCTGACGCCATACGGTCTCAGACTGTGGCTGAACGCCGCCTACTGCACAGTAAACCATGCAAGCGCCATCAAGTACACGCATAGAACGTTCAACTTCAATCGTGAAATCAACGTGACCTGGGGTGTCAATAATGTTGATACGATGTTCGTCAAACTGCTTAGCCATACCTGACCAGAAGCAAGTAGTCGCCGCTGAAGTAATAGTAATACCGCGCTCTTGTTCTTGCTCCATCCAATCCATGGTGGCTGCGCCATCATGAACTTCACCAATTTTATGACTAACACCGGTATAGAATAAGACACGCTCTGTCGTGGTCGTCTTACCAGCATCAATGTGCGCAGAAATGCCGATATTGCGATAGCGTTTTAGGGGAGTTTTACGAGCCATAGTGTTTTCCTAGGGAAATTCGTGTATATATTAATGTGTTGTATCTCTACCTCATACTCTATGACAAAGCAGTCAGCTTCGTAATATTACTTACTGATTATTGGGCCTAATACGGACAAAAAAAGAGCAAATACTTAGAATATAGCGGCATCAAATTGGGGATGCTGTCTATGAAGAACAGTATCCTTTTCAGGACAGCATCTTGACAGATGTCCGCCATCCAGATTATGTGAGTATTTTATTATCTTACGATGAAAAAATATCAATAACCTGATGAGGATGGCGGCAATCAATAGAATAAATAATTAACTAGCATAAACTATTGCTTTAAAACCACTCTTAACAAGTAGTCTAAAAAATAGTCTAGAAACGGTAATGAGAGAACGCTTTGTTAGCATCTGCCATACGGTGAACTTCGTCACGCTTCTTCATAGCGTTGCCTTTGCCGTCAGCGGCATCATTCAATTCGCCAGCCAAACGCAAAGCCATTGATTTTTCAGAACGCTTAGCAGCAGCTTCAGCTAACCAACGCATAGCCAAGGCAGTACGACGGGAGGGGCGTACTTCCATTGGTACTTGATAGGTAGCACCACCAACACGGCGAGCTTTTACTTCTACCATTGGGCGTACATTCTCTAAAACTTCTTCAAAGAAAGATACTGGATCTTCGATTTTACGTTTTTCACTGACTGTCTCAAGGGCACCGTAAACGATACGCTCAGCAGTAGATTTTTTACCATGACTCATTACATGGTTGATGAATTTTGCAACAGTTTGGCTACCAAACTTAGGATCCGGTAGGATCTCACGGGTAGCAACGACGCGACGTCTTGGCATAATAAATTTCCTTGTCTTCAGGAGTGTCCAACATTCACAACATCATACTCGTCATCATAGGACATAGTAATGAGTTGTCAGTTAGCCTTACTGCATGGTGGTATGTTTAGGTGTAGCTAGCCAATATAAAGTAATTTATATTAACCAATACTACTGTTGACACCAAACCCATGCACAGTTATTGGGTGATGCAAATAAGCTAAGCTAATATTAAGCTTTAGGCTTCTTGGCACCATACTTAGAACGACCTTGTCTACGGTCTTTAACGCCTGCGCAATCTAGTGCACCGCGAACAGTGTGATAACGTACACCTGGTAGATCTTTTACACGACCACCGCGGATAAGAACAACACTGTGCTCTTGTAGGTTATGACCTTCGCCGCCGATGTAGCTTGATACTTCATAGCCTGAAGTCAAACGTACACGACATACTTTACGCATGGCTGAGTTAGGTTTTTTGGGCGTGGTAGTATATACACGAGTACATACACCGCGACGTTGTGGGCACGCTTGCAACGCAGGAACTTTTGACTTTTCCTTGATGGTTTTGCGACCCTTGCGAATCAATTGGTTAGTTGTTGCCATAAGGCATCCTTCTCCCGTTTGGTATAAAACAAAAAAATGGGGAAATGCACCATCGATCTGACGCAATTCGCAGATTTCGGCACACCCATTTTTAGGACAGTATATTATAAAGAGTTGTTGCTGCTAATTCAACCACTTATGAGTTGTTTTACTTTACAACATTCGATATATATGCATTAAGCCTACCACTATAACACTTTATCTGTTCTGCACTGAAAAATAGCTGAAAAACAAGACGTTAAATACGGTGGTGTTGGCAGACTTACATACTATGAACACAAGCATTATCAATAAAAGATATTTAGAGGTAAATGCCTGGCAGTTCGTGACAACTAAATGGCGATATTATCTTACTTTTCAAGACAGCTAAGACAATATCGCTACATTTAAATATGGACGGTTGTTTCAATTTACTTATTTTGCTTATCTGCTGCTTTGTTTATGCTCTTTGATTTGCTGTCTGACGATTTGTTTGAGTTGTCTTTTTTGCTCTCTTTGTCTTCTGGGTCTTTGCGCTCATCGTTACTTTTATCATCAGAATTTTTGCTATCAGTACTTTTATCAGCACCTTTCTCATCATTGCTGGCGGTTTTGCTCACCTCTTCCTCGCTACCGCTATCATCGGTAATCGCACGATTGGCAAGTTTGGCTTCTGGGGCAAAAGTCGCTTGCGCCACACCGATCACTTCGTCAATGAGTTGGCTGTTATAACGCATGCCTACCACTACCGCAGTGCCTGGTAAAAAACGACGTATCCATGATAAATTAATTTGATCAAGATCGATACCTACCTGACTGGCAATATTGTCTACTTGTTCAGCATAGAAATTCACATTTTTGTTTTTAAGGCCTAGGTTTTTAAGCTCACTATGCAGACCATTGCTTTGCGCGTTGTCCAGCAAGCCTTTACCGATACCAATACCAGCAAGCAGCGCTTGTTTTTCTTGCATCTTACTTAGGTCAGCATTGGCAAGCAGCTCATATGCCATCTTGACGCCTTGCTTACCTGTTAACGGCTTATTATAAACCGCAGCCAATTGATAGACAGTACGCAAAGACACCAGCAATAACCATAAAGTATCAGCCAGCAAACCTGGTAATCCAGCCAAGCCCGTTAAGCCACCAATCGTAGCAAGCGCACGGTTTTGATTGGCAATATCGGTCGCCAGGGCATAACGCTCTTCATCGTCTAAACTTGCAACGCTAGCAAAACGATGCTCATTGGGCAGGTCAATTTGACTCCAAGTAGCGGCGAGCTTAGCAATTTGCGCAAAAGCGCCATCAACTGTCGATTGAAACAGGCTATTCGGCACTACTTTTTTGGCATACTTACCATAGGTAGCAAAACGAGTGCCTAATAATTGCTGAGTCGCCTTTAGGGTTTGTTCACGAAATAAATCTTGCTGATAGTCTTCATCACCTAAATCTACCGCTTTATAGTGACTCGGTTTACCCGTTTTTGCATTCATGCTATCAATCGCTGCACCCATACGTTCTAGGTTGTTGCGAGCAAAATAGCCAATAGTATTGATACCCTTAGAGAGAGTGCTACGCTTTGCCATCGTTATGTCCTTAATATGATGATTGGTCATTTTTTATAGTAGTAATGAATGGGTCATTTTAGCCAATGAGGCAAACAGCTGTCAGTGCGAACAATGTTATCGCGCTCACAAATTTTGTATCTAAAAGTACAGCTTATTCGTAGTTATCGACCTTTTCCTGCGTCTCTGCCCTACTTTTATCTGTATAAAAATAGCGGTATCTTAACGGCTAAAACCACGATTATCATATCGCAAAAAAGTCTGTCATGGCTACTTTTAACCGCAATCAATGTTTTGTGGTTATTTTGCACTTATCCAAAGATTTTGAACCCTTGATACGTTATCATATGACATAGGCTAAGGCATTAGCTGGCAATCATGTATTTGGTTCTATGATGATAAAAACAATCACTTTAGAGAAACCTTTAGAAGTTAAGTAGCCTCTAAAAGTTAAAAAACTTTTTAGAGTTAACATTTATTTAATTGTCTAGATTACCTTTAACCAGCTGCTGCTATCATAAAACAGCCATGCCAACCGCTACATAATAGAATGATGGACTCAAAAGCGATTATTAAAAGTAATTATCAAAAATCGTTATTAATAAGGAATAGAATATGCGCCGCGTTGTTATCACTGGAGCAGGGATTGTCTCTTGTATCGGACATGACTTAGCCACGGTTACTGCCGCTCTTAAGCAAGGGCAGTCTGGCATTACATTTAATGACTCTTATGCTGAACATGAATTTAAATCACACATTAGTGGCAGTATCGATAAAGCAGAACTCGACACCTCCGCTATAGATCGTAAGTTAAAGCGCTTCTTTAGTGATGCCAGCCTTTATGCATATGTCAGCGCCCTAAATGCGATTGAGCACGCTGGCTTATCGCTTGAGACTATCAATAGCAATCCACGTGTGGGCGTCGTAGCCAGCTCGGGCGGCGCATCGACAGAAAATATCGTCAATGCGATAGATGCGATGCGTGAAAAAGGTCTGCGCGGTGTCGGTGCGATGGCAGTACCAAAAACCATGGGCAGCTCGGTATCCGCCGCATTAGCCACTGGTCTAAAAATTCAAGGAGTGTCCTACTCTCTTGCTTCTGCTTGCGCAACCTCAACCCACTGTATTGGCCATGCCGCTGAGCTTATTCAGTTAGGCAAAGCCGATATCGTCCTCGCTGGTGGCAGTGAAGCTGAACACTGGACGCAGTCTTGTATGTTTGATGCGATGGGCGCAGTTAGTACTCAGTATAATGACACGCCAAAACTTGCCTCAAGAGCTTATGACAAAGACCGTGATGGTTTTGTGATTGCTGCTGGTGGCGCGATGGTTGTTGTAGAAAGCCTAGAACATGCTCAAGCACGCGGTGCCAATATATTGGCTGAAATCGTCGGCTACGGTGCCAGCTCTGATGGTGCAGAAATGGTCGCACCAAGCGGTGAAGGCGCAGTACGCTGTATGCAACAAGCACTAGCCGAAGCTGGTCTAGAAAGCGTCGATTATATCAACAGCCACGGTACGAGTACGCCACTAGGTGATATCACTGAGCTTAAAGCGATTGCTAAAGTATTTGATAATGATCTCAGCAAAGTACCGCCTATCAGCTCAACCAAATCGATGACCGGTCATAGCTTGGGTGCCGTCGGTGCGCAAGAATTAATCTATTGCCTATTGATGCTACAAGAAGGCTTTATCGCGCCAAGTATTAATGTTGAAAATTTAGACCCTGCGGCTGAAGGCTTTGATATCGTCACCGAAAAACGTGATGCCAATCTCGAAACCTTGATGAGTAATAGCTTTGGCTTTGGTGGTACGAATGCTACCTTAATTATCAAAAAGTTTGACGCGTAAATTATGCCCGCAGAAAATCATAAGAATACTGAGCAGACAGTTTCTGCCCTATCGCCAGCTACGCAACCTAGCTGGCGTTTTGGTGAGCTAACGGCTGCCGAATTAATACCACAACTGCAAAGTCATCTAATAGCAAAAGATACTGAAGCCAACTGGCAATTGGTTTGGTTAAGTAATGATGACCGACCAGTGATTGGTTTGCTCCCTAAAGTAAGCTGGTCCGTCCACTATGATGCTGCCAATAATAAGCCAACTGACGATCCGTCAGGCGCTTATAAAGTTAGTAAAAATTGCCGTGGTTCTTGTCTTGATGATAGCCCTACGTCAACAACGACATATATGAGCTATGCTAAATGGCAGGATGAATTAATTGCTTATAGCCAAGCTTGTGAGGATGCTAATAAAGACTCAAAGCCAGCAAGCGATGTAAATGAGAAGCCAAGTTATCATCATGGTCTGATAGGCTTTATCGGTTATGATATTGCTGCTCATGAGCTCAGCCCAGCTGCAAATATCGAGCTGGCAGCGCAGCCTTGTGCGGTATTAGGTCATTACGATATCTACCTAACCCCGTCTGATAAAGAAAATGGCTGGAGACTAAATACACTAGGTTTAAATACTGATAGCGAGGCAACAGACGCAATACTATCAGCGCTTATATCGTATTTAGACATGCTAGACCATGAATTATTCAATAGAAAAAAACCCTCTAATGACAGTGCATCATCGTTAGCGCCCTTAATATTGAACGAGCGCTGGCATAAAAATGATTATCAAAGGGCTTTTGCAAAAACCCAAGATTATCTACAGCAGGGCGACTGCTATCAAATCAATCTGACCCAAGAATGGCAAGGTTCTTTTGATAACAACCTCAACGATGATGGCATTTTACCGATGCTTATTGATTATTTACCTGCCCTACATCGGAATACAAAAGCTCCCTTTGCAGGGTACTTAGCCGCTAATCACTTTAACCAGGACATCAAAGACCATACGTCATTGCATCCGTTCGAATTATTGAGCTGCTCACCTGAGTTATTTTTTACTTTTACAAAAGACACTAACACCGGCAAACATCATATTCGCACCAAACCGATCAAAGGAACGATGCCGCGCGGATTGAATACTGCACAAGATAATGCTTATAAACAGCAACTGATCGATAGTGAAAAAGATCGTGCCGAAAACGTCATGATCGTTGATTTATTGCGCAATGATTTGGGTAAATATGCCAAAACTGGTAGCGTAAAAGTGCCGCAGTTATTTGCGATTGAGACCTTTAGCAATGTGCATCATATGGTTAGTACCATCACGGCTGAGTTAAAGCCAGATACGCATCCATTAGCCGTATTATTTGGCAGCTTGCCTGCTGGCTCTATTACCGGCACACCAAAAAAGCGGGCGGTTGAGATTATATCTGAACTGGAAACTGCACCACGTGGTGCTTATTGCGGTACCATGGGCTATATGAACTTTGATGGTAGTGGTCAATGGAATGTACTCATTCGTACCCTGCAAGCAAATGAATCGTTGATCGGCGCTAGAGAAGTCAGTTTATGGGCAGGCGGTGGTATTACTGTCGCTTCTGATTGTGATGCAGAATATCAAGAATGTCTCGATAAGGTAGGTAATCTGTTAAGTGTCTTAAGTCAAGAACATCTCTATAAACACACTTAAGCGTCATTCAAAAAGGCGACTAAAAAATCCTGCTAATGTTATGTTGAGCAGGATTTTTTATTACTACAATTTCAAACCATCAAGACCGCGAACGAGATATTAATCAGCAACGATTTCAGCCTTTTTCTGCAATGCTTGCAAAGCCTCGATTAAACGCTCATTCTGATCAGCCGTACCGGTCGTAATACGCAAGTACTCACTGATGCGTGGTTTGTCAAAATGACGGACGATGATGCCTTGCTCTCGTAATGCATTCGCTACCGTACTCGCATTACCCTCTTTTGGACGCACAAATACAAAGTTGGCATGTGACGGCAGCACTTGATAATCCAATGCCACTAAGTCTGCTGTTAGTGACTCACGCAGGTCAATAACCTGCTGACGCGTTTGCTCAAAATATTCAGTATCTAAGACGCTGGCCGTCGCCCCAGCTTGCGCCAGTTTATCGAGTGGATAACTATTAAAGCTATTCTTCATGCGTGTCAGTGCTTCGATTAATGAGATATTTCCAAAGGCCATACCGACGCGTAAACCCGCGAGTGAGCGTGATTTCGAAAAGGTTTGCGTCACAAGAATGTTGTCAAACTCATTAATTAAGCTCACTGCTGAAATTTCTGAATCTGAGCTGCCATCAACTGCCCCAGCAAAATCAATATACGCCTCATCAATCACAATCACTGCATTAGTGTGCTCGCCCGCCAACTTACGAATGTCGTCAAGCGATAATAATAAACCGGTTGGCGCATTAGGATTGGCAATGATGATACCACTGCAAGGCTGACGATATGCATCAGGGTCGATACTGAAATCCTCTTCTAGCGCAATTTGTATCAAATCGATACCAAAAGTCTGCGCATATACAGGGTAAAAACTATAGCTGATATCAGGGGCTAAAACGGGGCGCTCTTTTAGGAAAAAACTGGCAAAAACGAGCGCCAACACCTCGTCTGAACCGTTACCGACAAAGACTTGGTTTGCTTCAATACTATAAAGCTGTGCCAATGCGGCACGCAAATCATCAGATTCGGGCGCAGGATACAAGCGTAAATCATCCGCTTGCTGCTCTAAAACCTTTGCGATTGCCTCCCCTACTTTCGGTGAGGGTGGGAATGGGTTTTCATTGGTATTTAATTTACATAAATTGTCGTGTTGCGGCTGCTCACCAGGGACATAAGGTGACAAGTTACGCGCTTTAGATGACCAAAGTCTGGTATCTATCTTTGACTCACTCATAAATTATCCTAAAATTAGCCACGAAGACTATTAAAAGTAAATGTCTAAAAAAATGTCAAAAACAACTCTTAAACCATCCAAGCTATCTTACTGATAACGATAGCGAGCTGAACGTGCATGGGCTTCTAAGTCCTCACGCTGCGCTAAAATATCTGCCGTTTCAGCCAATGGCTTGCTGCCTGCTTCACTACAATAAATAATCGAAGACTTCTTTTGGAAATCATAAACGCCGAGTGGCGAAGAAAAACGTGCGGTGCCAGATGTTGGCAACACATGATTGGGCCCTGCGCAATAATCACCAATCGCTTCAGGCGTGTGACGTCCCATGAAAATAGCACCAGCATGACGAATGTCACTTAATAGCGCATCAGGATTATCAACAGACAACTCTAAATGCTCAGGGGCAATACGATTAATGAGCGCCAACCCTTCAGCTCTATCTTTTACTAATATCAACGCACCACGATTTTTTAGCGAATCACGAGCGATATCAGCTTTTGGTAATTCTGCCAGTGCTTTTTCAATTTCAGCGGCCACTTCTGCGAGCTGCTGTTCACTGGTCGTGACAAAGATAGCTTGGGCGATACGGTCATGCTCAGCTTGTGACAATAAATCCATGGCTAGCCAATCAGCGCGATCTTGCGCCTCGCCCTCTGCATAGACCAATACTTCAGAAGGGCCAGCAATCATATCAATACCAACTTGCCCAAATACCGCACGCTTCGCCGCTGCCACGTACTTGTTACCAGGTCCGGTGATTTTATCTACCGCTGGAATCGTTTCAGTACCGTATGCCAATGCCGCCACTGCTTGCGCACCGCCGATGGTAAAGACACGGTCAACTTGTGCCAAATGCGCCGCTGCCAATACCAATGGATTGAGTATACCTTTAGGCGCTGGCACCACCATGATCACTTCATTGACGCCGGCTACTTTGGCAGGAATAGCGTTCATCAATACAGAGGATGGGTAAGACGCCAGACCACCGGGTACATAGATACCAACGCGATCGAGCGCAGTCACCTTTTGACCCAAGCGATTGCCCAGCTCATCTTCGTATTGCCAAGTTTCTTGTACTTGGCGCTCATGGAAGGTCTGTACCCGTGTCGCTGCCGTCATCAATGCTGTTTTTACTTTTTCGTCAAGGTTAGCAAACGCCTCAGCAAGTGATTCTTTAGAGAGCTCTAGCTCTTGCATTGTCGTCGCTGGATGCTGGTCAAACTGCTGGGTTAACGCCAATACGACGCTATCGCCATCGTGGCGCACTCGGGCGATGATATCATCAACGGTTTTTAGTAAATTGGCATCATTGACCGTTTCAAAAGCAAGCAACTGTGTCAATTCACTATCAAAACTGGCATCTTGGGTACTTAACTGGCGCATGACCTCATCCTATGTCTGGGCATAAAATACTGCTAAAAAATAAACGATGGAAAAATAAAGCCAACGGTATAAATGTGGCAAAAGCTTTCGTCAGCTTATCTATAATTATTTTATTCAGATTATACTGAATACTTACTATTTGACAAGCCAACACAATAAAACCAGTTTAGCATGCTATGTCTATCATAGAGCGCTAAACTGGTTTAAAAATCTGCATGACCATGCTTTATATTATCAATACATACTTCATATTATCGATGATAGGCATCTTTATGCATTTCTGTTTTATGAGTTGCTAGCAACGCTGTTTTTAAAGCTATCCAAGATCGGCTCAAGTAGCGCAAATTTGCGCTTGTAGCTAACCTGATTGACAATCAAACGTGATGACACATCACAAATATGATCGAGAGCTTCCAGACCATTGGCGCGCAACGTATTACCTGTATCAACCACATCGACAATCAAATCACCCAAACCGACTAATGGGGCAAGCTCCATTGAACCGTATAGCTTAATGACATCGACTTGCTGACCTTGACTGGCAAAGTAAGCACGGGCAACATTGACATACTTAGTGGCGATACGTAGGCGGCGATTGGGCAGTGGCGCATCTTTTACGCCAGCGGTCATCAGCTTGCATTGAGCAATTTTCAAATCAAGCAACTCATAGACATGATTGGCACCATGCTCTAACAACACATCCTTGCCCGCTACCCCAAAGTCAGCAGCGCCGTGTTCAACGTAGGTTGGTACGTCGCTGGCACGCAGAATCAAAACACGCACATTAGGATTTGAGGTCGGAAAAATAAGTTTGCGTGAGGCTTCAGGATCTTCTAAAAGCTCAACACCAGCTGCGCGTAGCAATGGCATGGTCTCTTCTAGAATACGGCCTTTTGATAAGGCCAGTGTTAGACCTGAAAACTCATCATTTACTTCGTTTAATAAACCATTACTCGGTAGATTGTTGCTTGCTTCAGTCATAATGACATCGTGTCCATGTACAGTGAGTATCCTCACTAAAGAGGATTTTTTAAATTTATAACATCAAACGTTCAATTTTATAACGCCAATCCTAACAATAGTTGGCGCTACAAAATCTCATCAGCCAATCAAGCTTAATCGCTGGTTTAATCGTTGGTATTGATACGTTCGATATTAACCCCAAGCGCACGCAGTTTTTCTTCAACATGCTCATAGCCACGATCGATATGATAAATACGGTCGATTAAGCTTTCACCTTCAGCAGTCGCTGCCGCCATCACTAATGACATAGACGCACGTAGATCAGTCGCCATGACAGGGGCAGCCGTGAAATTTTCGACGCCTTTAACCACAGCAGTATGACCATCTACTTGAATAGATGCGCCTAAACGATTGAGCTCAGGCACATGCATATAGCGGTTTTCAAAGATATTTTCGATGAAAGTACTCGTACCATTCGCCAAGCAGGCAATCGCCATGACTTGCGCTTGCATGTCAGTGGGAAAGCCAGGGTGTGGCTGGGTACGGATGTCGACAGGCAGTGGACGACCTTTCATTTGGGCGCGAATCCAATCATCGCCACTGGTAATCACGGCACCCATGTCTTCGAATTTTTCTAACACAGGCGTTAATAATAGTGCAGAAGTGTTTTTGGTCAACACATCACCGCGAGTCATCAACGCGCCAGCAAGGTAAGAGCCAGTTTCGATACGATCCGGCACCACTGAATACTCACAACCGTGCAAGCGATCAACGCCTTCGATGGTCATGATCGAGGTACCAATACCGCTTATTTTGGCACCCATCGCGACCAACATATTGGCCAGATCAACCACTTCTGGCTCAAGCGCACAGTTACCCAAAACAGTCGTTCCCTTGGCTAAGGCCGCTGCCATAATGACGTTTTCAGTACCGCCAACGGTCACCATGTCAAAAGAGTAGTTACAGCCAATCAGCTTGCCACCTTTTGGCGCTTGTGCTTTTACATAGCCATTCTCGACACTAATCTCAGCACCCATCGCCTCAAAGGCTTTTAGATGTTGGTCGACAGGACGTGACCCAATCGCACAGCCGCCGGGCAATGAGACTTCTGCCTCGCCAAAACGCGCCAGCAATGGCCCAAGGACTAAAATCGAGGCACGCATGGTCTTTACCAAATCATACGGTGCATAGAAGTTATCAATAGTCTTGGTATCACAAGTGACGGTATCGTCCTGCTTTTGGATTTTGATACCCATGCCACCGATCAATTCAATCAACGTCCGCACATCTTGTAATGAGGGCACATTGTGCAATGTCGTTGGGGTCTCGGCCAATATCATAGCTGCCAGTAATGGCAAAGCAGCATTTTTGGCGCCTGAGATAGTAACTTCCCCTGCGATACGACTACTACCAGTGATTAAAAATTGATCCATAGAAGTGACAACCTAGCGATGAGTATTAAAAATAGTGAAAATCAGACTTATCGAACCAATCATTGTAATAATCGTTAAAACAATCCGTTCTTTAAAAGCCAATCGTATATAAAAAATTTAACCTTTTGACTGAACATCCCATTCAGCAGGCGTCAGCGCTTGAATATTGAGCGCGTGAATATCACCACTGGCGATCTTGTCATTGACTAACGCATAGATCGCTTGCTGACGTTGCACGGCGCGTTTGCCCTCAAAACTGGCATCAACCACGCGTACATCAAACTTATTACCTTGATTGGCAGCTTGAATAAAAGCGTCTGGGAAGTGAGTCTGTAAAAATGCAATCAAATCGTCAGCGTTCATGCTCATAAAATATTCTGCCTTAAAGTTTCAGATAGGGTATAGAGGTAAAGTGACGACATTATAACAAGAGTTGAAGCATCTTACAGTACTGTCTTACGCAACTGCGCCTAAGCGATTAAACCAGCACTAACAACACGGTTAAATGCCAAATATTTAAATAGCTGCAGTATGAGCAGACTTGACTATTTGAGCTTTTTATCCAAGTACGTTAATACTTGCGCACGCACATCATTGACCCATCGTAGCGGTGGTGCCATCGCACCGATACTGGTGGCATGGCTAGCCCCTTTGATTTCGCCGTTTTCCACAGTGACACCCGCCTCTTGCAGCGCTTTGGTCATTTTAATCGTATTGGTTGCATACACCACTTTGTCTTTTTCGGCAGTCAGCAATAGATATGGCGGCTGCTCACCTTTGATTTGACGATCTGGCATTACCTCGTCTGGCGTGGCATCAGCAGCAAAGGCTGTTGCGCTGTCAAATTTACGAAAGTCATAACTATAAGGACCAGCAATACCGACAACCGCTTTAATGTCTTTTGGCTTAACACCATAAGGCGCTAAAAAATCTTCATTAGCAACAGCAGCAACTGCATTGAATGCACCAGCAGAATGTCCGACCACCGCCAAGCGTTTTGGATCGGCATGCAGGCTGGTCGCATTGTCGAGGCTCCAAGCAATCGCTTGTGCCGCATCTTCGACATAATCAGGATAAACATGTTCAGGTGCTTTACGATAATTAATCACGGCGGTGACATAGCCTGCCTGCGCCAAGCTTTGACCAACAAAGGCGTACTGTTCTTTATTACCACTCTCCCACGAACCACCATGGACAAAAACCACCATTGGATAACTGTCGTTGATAGCGCTTTGGGCTTTCATCGCTTGTGCCAATAGCTTGGGATAATAAATATCTAAGTCTTGCGATGGCTCATCACCATATAGAATGTTTTTACTGACCCCAACGCCGCCACTTGACGTAATACCATTGACCACAGCAAGTGGTGACAAAGCTTGCGCATTTTGGGCAGCGAGTGCAATGCCGCCTATCGCCAATGCAGCAGTAACGCCTGCCCCTGTAAGTTTGAGCGTGCGGGCTTTAATATTTGGTTGTTCGGTATTGCGTGAATCAATAGCTGGAGCGCGCGTGCTTGAATCCTTCATAGCCAGTATTCCTATTATATTTATTTTCAATCAACAATGGATTGCCTTATAACAGCCGTATGGGTTCTGTACTTCATTCATCATAAAAAATAACGACGTTTTATGATGAATGAGCCTCACGCTGTCACACTTGTTTTTCACTTTTTATATCTTACTGGCTGGCTGAAGCATTATCGTGCTTTTACTGTTGCCACTGTTTAGGATTATTGTGATTACTTAACAGTGCGCTTATTGATTAAATACTTATTGACCCTGATAAAGATCAATATAAGGGCTGGATGACGGCTGATTAACCGACTCCCCTTCCTCTGTTATGACAATAGGTGTCGCAGTACTAGTAGCATTAGGCGTCACAGCGTTGTTTACATTAGAGTTAACGTTAGACGCTACATTAGAGTCAATAGCAGGCACCATCGTAGGATTGGCCAAATTATTTTCATACATAATATCGTCTTCAGCCAACTTCACCCCTCTATCATCGACGACGGTGGTCAGCAATACCAGCTCTGTAATACCGATTGTGTCGTTAGCGATATCAATCAGATGGCTTTGTTGGGTAGGCGTCATGCGCCCCATAATATAGACCACACCATTATCAGTCACTGCTTTGATTTGTGAGGCTTTGACACCGTCATTCGCTGCGACTTTTGCCAATAGCTTTGAGGTGATATAACCATCGTGAACGGTTGAGCTATAACCCTTCGAGGCACTAACATTCAGCTCGTTGTAGACACGGCGCACATCTGGCATGGAGCTGACAACTTTTTCGACTTCTGCTTTGATTGCCTCAGTTGGTACTTCGCCTGTCAATAACACTTCACTGTTAAAACTATCAATACCCATACGGCTGATTTGCTGTAGATCTTCTTTAAGCCCATAAACATTGATTTTGACCGTATGCTCAATACTGCGATCGAGCAGACGCTGTGGAATCGTGCGCTCGGTCATCGGCACGCCATAGGTGCCCTCGGTACTATTGGTCAGATAATTGGTGCTACAACCTGTACTGACGAGAACGAGACCTGTCATTAGCATAACGCCTATCGCTGTGCGACGTGATGAACCAAAAATAGCAGTGCGCAAATGCATCCGTGTCATTATTTACCTCTTAAAGCATGATGGTGACGATTGTATGAGATCAATTGGTTTAGCCGTTTTAACTGAGTAACTATCAAATATCAAATATCAAATATCAAATATCAAAATAAGAATTATCGACTGAGTAATCGCTAACGTCGTTGTTTCTACGACTAGCCATTTTCTTTCAATCACTTTACTTAATTTTTACGGTGGGCGGTTAGGTTTTTGGTAACGACAACATGGGGTCGTACTTTCTTTGCCTGATTGGTGACACAGTTAAAACGCACCATTACCATGCGCTTGCTATAAAAGCGCTTCTTAGCCATTCTGGCTGATTCTTCGATTTATTCGTAAAATCCCTGTTATTTTTATCCGTATTATTTACAGCAATGCTGTGAGTATTAACCTTATTCGTATCATAAGCAATCACATCAAAGCGGCACTCATAGTGACTATACTCAGGGTGCGCTTGTAAAAAATAACGAGCCGTCTTTATAATTTTACGTTGTTTGCTTGCCGTGACGCTAAGCGCGGCGTCACCAAAACCTGAATGCTGGCGCTGACGTACTTCAATAAATACCAGCGTCGACCACGCCTGCCCCGTCTCTAGCATTATTAAATCTAACTCACCAACTTTATGCTGCTGCCAGTTTTGGGTAATCAGCTGTAATCCTTGCGCTTGTAAAAACTCACACGCTCGTTGTTCAAAGCGGCTGCCTTGGCGCTGTTTTGGTGAAGTAAGGGTCAAAGGTTTATGATCTGCCATAGCGTCCATGGGTCTGGTCAACATTTCATAATTATCATAGCACAACATGCTAAACTAACCACTTTTGCGCCCTTTTGTCATTATTGATTGTTCATTATTTACCTGAACGATATATGATAAATGCCAGCGCCACCTTATTTTTTAATTCCAGTTTTTAATACTTCGAGGTTTTATGTCTACCCCTACTGCGATGCCAGCTTGCCTATATATCGTTGCCACGCCGATTGGCAATCTTACCGATATGACACCGCATGCGGTTGATATCTTAAAGCAAGTCGCTATCATTGCCTGCGAAGACACCCGCACTTCGGGTAAGCTGTTGTCGCATTTTGGCATCGACACTAAAGATAAAAAAAGCAGTAAAACGGACGATACCAAAGTGCCAGCCACTCATAATAACTTGGATGATTCTGAGGCTGTAGGTAAGCAAAAAGGACACAATAAGCTTTGGGCATACCATGAGCACAATAGCGCCATTCAAACGCCTAAAATTATTGAGATGATTCAGCAAGGTCATTCGGTCGCCTTAATCAGTGATGCCGGTACGCCGCTGGTCAGTGACCCTGGTTATCAATTGGTGCAAGCTGCCCATGCTGCTGGGGTTACTGTGTCGCCTATCGTTGGCGCTTCTGCGGCGCTTGCTGCATTGTCTGTAGCGGGATTACCGTCAGACCGTTTTAGCTTTATTGGTTTTTTACCAGCGAAAACCCATGGTCGCCAAAAACAGCTGACTGCTCTAAATTCACGCACCGAAACATTGATATTTTATGAAGCACCGCATCGTATTATTACCAGCTTAGAAGATATGGCGACGATATTTGGCGCGGATCGCGACGTGACTTTTTGCCGCGAATTGACCAAAACCTTTGAGACCGTCCGTAAAAGTACGCTAGGCGATTTGGTTGAGTTTGTCAAAGCAGATGATAATCAGCAGCGTGGCGAAATAGTCGTGGTGGTCGCTGGCGTTGATGCGGCACAAGATACTGACGATATCAGCATCCATGACAAATTATTGCAAAGATTGTTAGAGGATTTATCGGTCAAAAAAGCCGCTGCATTGGCGTCCGATATTACGGGTGTCAAAAAGAATGCCCTCTATCAGCGTTTGCTTGAGCTACAAGCCGAATGACTTTCCACTATAAAAGATAAGCGTTTATAATTTAATTGAGGAGAAATAAGCAATGTACGATGTAATGGCGATAGGGAATGCCTTGGTTGACCACGAATATGTGCTATCTGATGCAGCGTTGGAAGAGACAGAGTTGACCAAAGGCAATATGACCTTGGCAGGTATTGAAGAGCAGCAGCAACTGTTGGCCTACTTCCAGCTTGCACAAATTGCGCCATCAAAACAAGCGGGTGGTGGCTCAGCAGCCAATACCATGTACGCCTTTGCCAGTTTAGGTGGCAAGCCGTTTTATGCTTGCCGTGTGGGCGATGATGATCAAGGCGCCTTTTACCTCAGGGACTTGCACGAAGCAGGTGTCGCCACCTCAGACAAATCTATCCATGAAGGCGGTGTAACTGGATCTTGTGTGGTTGCCGTTACAGAAGACGGTGAACGCACCATGCAGACTTATCTAGGCACCTCAAGCGATATTGTCGCTGATAACGTCGATTTTGATGCGCTAACGCAAGCAGATTGGTTATACCTAGAAGGCTATTTAGCCATGTCCGAGGGCATCCAGCCAGCCATGACTCAGTTACGTCAGCAAGCTGGCATTCATAATGCAAAGATTGCGGTGAGCTTCGCTGATCCAGCGGTGGTTAAATTTGCCAAAGACGGTTTGCTCAATATGCTGGGCAACAAAGTGGCAGTGATATTTTGTAATAGTGAAGAAGCCAAGCTCTTTACGGATAAAAAACAAGTCAAAGCAGCCGCGCGTGCCTTACTTGAGCATTGCCAAATTGCGGTAGTGACGGATGGCGAAAAAGGCGCTGTTATCGCTCATAAACCTGATGCCGAGTCAGAGATTGTGGTGCATGATATTGCTACGCCAGTCGTTGCCAATGTCATCGATACCAATGGGGCTGGCGACAACTATGCGGGGGCGTTCTTATACGCGTTATCGCAGCAGTACACCTTACCAGAATGTGGTCATCTTGCCAGCGAAGTGTCCGCACAAGTGATTCAACAATTTGGCCCACGACTCATGCCGCAGGATTATAAAGATATTGCCAAACGGGTACTGTCCGCTTAATCTCTAAACATATTTTAGGACATCACAACCCTAATAAAAAAGCCCATATCGAATCGATATGGGCTTTTTCTTTTGCAAATTATTTAGTTTTAATAAATCAAAAACTTGTAGATTAAGCCGAGGCTAGAGCTTGCTCTAAATCGGCTTTGATATCATCGATATGTTCAATACCAATCGATAGACGCACCATATCAGTACTCACGCCAGCATTGGCAAGTTCTTGCTCGTTTAGCTGACGATGGGTCGTGGTCGCTGGATGACACGCCAATGATTTGGCATCACCAATATTGACCAAGCGCGTTATCAACTGTAGCGCGTCAATAAAGCGCGCCCCTGCTTCAAGTCCACCTTTAACACCAAAGGTCAAAATAGCAGAGGGCGTACCCTTCATGTATTTCTTAGCAAGCTCATGCTCAGGATGATCTGGCAGACCCGCATATTTTACCCAAGCAACTTTATCATGGTCACGAAGGTATTCAGCAACGGCTTGGGCGTTCTGTACATGACGCTCCATACGCAAGCTCAGCGTCTCCATACCCTGCAAGATACCAAAAGCATTTAATGGACTAAGTGCCGCGCCAGTATTACGCAGCGGTGCCACGCGAGCACGAGCGATAAAGGCCGCTGCACCAACGTCCTTGACGAAGTTCACACCGTGATAACTGTGATCTGGCGTGTTCAGCAATGGGAAACGCTCAGGGTAATCACCCCAAGGGAACGTACCACTATCGACAATCGCACCACCAATCGAGGTGCCCGTACCACTCATATATTTGGTTAATGAATGAATGACAATATCCGCCCCAAACTCAAACGGACGGCAAATCGCTGGCGTGGCAACCGTACTATCAATCACCACTGGCACACCATATTCGTGCGCGATGTCACTGAGTGCTTGAATATCAATAATGTTACCCAGTGGATTACCGATACTTTCAGCAAAGACCATCTTGGTTTTATCATCAATTAAATCACGAATCGCCTCAGGATTTTTGTGGTCAAAGAAGCGGACTTCGATACCTTGACGCGGCAAAGCATGGGCAAATAAATTGTAAGTACCGCCATACAAGGTTGATACAGCAACGATGTTGTCACCCGCTTCACAGATGGTTTGAATCGCATAAGTGATGGCAGCCATACCAGATGCTACTGCAAGCGCACCGATACCGCCTTCAAGCGCCGCAACGCGCTCTTCTAATACCGCATTGGTTGGGTTCATAATGCGTGTATAGATATTACCCGCGACTTTTAAATCAAACAAATCTGCGCCATGTTGGGTATTATCAAACGCATACGAGCTGGTGTGATAAATAGGCACAGCGACCGCTTTGGTCGTTGGCTCAACACTATAACCGGCATGAATCGCTAAGGTCTCTAAGCGCTGCATTGGTTTTGCTCCATTATCTGAATTGGTCTCTGGTTGTCCATCACTCATCACAAACTCCTTGGTAGTCACTAAAAAAAGCATCAATCAAAATAGATCATTTAAAGGTATCGATTGACCAATAATCTCTAAAAAAGCCATCTTATAAATGATAGCCATAAAAAAAAGCTGAGTTAATCATAACCCAGCTTCTTTATGAAAAGAATAGCCAATGTTGGGTTTATTAATAACCACCCAGCATAAGCAACCCTATTTCAATCTACTTCTGATTGTATTGATACTTACCACTTATTTGTAATAAGCATTTTCAGTACGAGTATGATCCGTCTCATCGATGACTTGTGTCAGCTCTGGTATTTGCTGCTTAAGTTGCACTTCGACGCCTTGACGCAAGGTCATATCAACGGCTGAACAGCCTTGGCAACCACCACCGAATTTCAGTACAGCAGTGAGACCAACGCCTTCTTCATCAATCAACTCAAGCAACTGTACGTCACCACCATGCGCCGCTAAACCTGGGTTAATCTCAGACTGTAATACGTAGTTGATACGCTCTTCTACGCTGGCATCAGCACCCACTTTTGGCATTTTAGAGTTTGGCGCGCGGAAAGTTAGCTGACCACCGAAACGATCTTTATTGTAGTCAATGACCGCATCTTCTAAATAAGGGACTGACGACGCTTCAATAAAAGCAGAGAAATCATCGTAGGTAAAACGTAGATCAGCACTGTCTTCTTCGCCCGGTTGGTTATAAGCCATACAACACTCGGCACGCGGCGTACCAGGATGCTCGACGAAGATACGCACACCGATGCCGTCGGTATCTTGCTTGGACAGTAAATCGGCCAAATAACCTTGGGCTGACTCGGTAATGGTGATATTACTTTTCGTTTCTGCTTGCTCAGTATCTAGCGCTGATTCATAGTCTGCAGATTGATCTGATTGGCTGGCTTGATTGTGCTCACTCATAATTTTTCCTATGCGTTATGACACAAACGCGACTGCTGTCATAGCTGCTGTGTCGTGAATTTGGGCAATTTGGTTTAACAGTTATCAAGCATAACGGTTGATATTATAGTGCTCTAACGGCAATCTTGATAAAGGTTTGATAATTTTATAACCACTATTATAGCGCATTCAGTCGATAATTCCGACTGCGCTACTGCGAATTAAAGCGTGACCGTTATAAATAGCCACTATTGGTTTTTTTAATGGTGACATATAAAAGATAAATAGGTGACGTTAATATAGATAATAGAATGGGCTAATAATGCAATGCGATGCAAAAAACTTTAATTACCCACACCGCGCCTGCTATTGTTTATATTAAGGCTGCTTGATTGATTATCAAGGATGAAAGTGTATTAGGGATTGCCGAGTAGACATATCGTGCTACTCAGTATTAATCATACAATAAATGATGTCATAAACGATGCCATAACAAAACAATCTAGACGAGACCGCTTTATGATGACAGAAACCCTAAAACTGGTAAGCACCAAAGACGGCGAAAAAATAGCAATTTGGAAGATTGTGGATACTGCAAAAGATGAAAACAAAACTGACATTCTTACCACCAATGCGCCTAGGGTCAAAGGGCAAAACATTCTGTTGACCCATGGTACCTTTTCGGACAAGCAAACTTGTTTAAGAATCGCCCACTATCTGGCGCAGCTTGGTCATCATTGCTACATTATGGAATGGCGTGGTCATGGTGCGAGCTTGATACCAACAGACAAATTCAACTTCGAAACCGTCGCAACTTATGATTTTGAGGCCACCTTTCGTTACTTATTTGCTGAGTTAAAACTGGATAATCTACACTGCGTCACCCACAGTGGCGGTGGTGCCTGCCTAACCATGTTTTTAATCCAAAACCCCCAGTATATTGACCACATCAACAGCATCAGTATGTTTGCCTGTCAAGTTTATGGCGCAGTATCGAACCCGATTAGCTACACTAAAATTCTCGCAGCCAAAGTATTTACGAGACTACTAGGCTTTATCCCAGCTAAGAAGCTTAAAATGGGTCCTTTTAACGAAAGCTACTATACGATGAACCAGTGGTACGACTGGAACCTGAACAAAGACTTTAAAAGCAGTTTCATCAAACAAAATAAATTTGAAACAACGACGATTGATGAAAATACGCCCTCTAACATCGCATCTGAAAATGCTGCATCTCATACTACATCTAATAAAAGCCACTTCGATTATCGTCAGCATATGCCAACTATTACCACGCCTATCTATGCGATCAGTGCCAAAGGTGACCATTTTATTTCGCCAACCCGTGGCTGTCAGTTGTTTTTTGATAAGTTTGCTAACCCAAAAAACGTCTTTCGAGAGTATTCCCTTGACCATGGAGACTTGGATGATTACACACACAGCCGTGTCATGGTCAGCCGTAATGCTGCAACAGAGATTTGGCCAACGGTGACCGCATGGATAGAGAAGCATGCAAGGTAACGATGACACACCCCTACACATCTTTATACTTGTCAGAAAGTCATAGGCTGTGTCAGTATTAGCGTCATCAATTTTTAACCAATAAAAAATAAGTCGTAGGAAAGTGGCGTCTATGAGTAGATTATCAGAGCAAAATCTAGATACACAAAACCCAGATAAGCAGGACAAAAAACACTATCGTTATTTGGTGTTTATTGGGCGCTTTCAGCCGTTTCATTGCGGGCACAAAGCGGTCGTGGATGAAGCATTGAAGCGTGCCGACAATGTCATCATGCTCATCGGCTCCGCAAACTTACCACGTAGCTTACGCAACCCCTTTAGCGTTGCTGAGCGTGCCGCGATGATTAAAGACGCGTATTCAACAGCAGATGCCGCGCGTATTCACTGCGTCGGACTCGATGATGCGCTCTACAATGACACGCGCTGGCTGCAATACGTGCAAGCAGGCGTGAAGTCGGTCACTGGCGACTTGCAGACCGATATTGGTCTCATTGGTCATTCAAAAGACAGCTCATCGTATTATTTATCGCTATTCCCCAACTGGGCGTCGGTCTCTGTACCCAATTATCATAATCTATCGGCGACCCCTATTCGGGACAGCTATCTCATGGGTGCCACACCAACGCCTGAGCGCACCCCTGAGTCGACCCGCAACGTCCTAAATGACTTCAAAAAAACCGAGGATTATCAGCAGCTGCACGAAGAAGCTGACTTCGTTGATAAGTATAAAAGACAGTGGGAGTCTGCGCCTTATCCACCTACCTTTATGACCGCTGATGCCTTGGTCGTCCAGTCAGGTCATATTCTGTTAGTAGAACGTCGCAGTATGCCAGGGCGCGGACTATGGGCACTGCCCGGTGGTTTCTTGAATCCAAAAGAGACGCTCTTTGATGCCTGTATCCGTGAGCTACGCGAAGAGACGCGCCTTAAAGTCCCAGAGCCAGTATTACGCGGCTCTTGTCATAGTCAACATACCTTTGACGACCCTTACCGCTCAGCGCGTGGTCGCACGATTACCCAAGCCTTTTACTTTCAGCTAAAAAACGATCCAAAAGGTCTGCCCAAAGTAAAGGGCGGTGATGACGCTGCCAAAGCGTTTTGGCTACCACTTGCCGAGTTGGATGCCACTATGATGTTCGAAGATCACTATGCGATTATTACTAAAATGGTAGGTTTGTAAGACATTGTGTCATTGACTGTTTAGTGTATTAATGACTCATTTTCAATCAATGACACTCTATATAATTTACCTTATAAGTTTGGTTTTATCAGTGCCACTTATATTTTCACCGCCCAAGCCGATAGACGGCAAGGGTTACTAAGCAGCATTTAGTTATCCTTACTAGATGCTGTCAATGGATGAATCGTTAGACTGTTGAACAATAAATTGATGCTAATGTACATAAAATACTTTTAGTCCATTTAAGGCTCAACAATGATGCGAGTCGTCCATTTCACTCAAAGCAGAGGAGTTCTGTGATGTATACCAGCAATTTAAATAATTTAATCTTAAATAGCGACAGCTATAAAACCTCACATTGGGTGCAATATCCAAAAGGTAGTGAGTATCTATCCAGCTATATTGAAGCGCGTAAAGGCGATTACGATGTGGTGTTCTTTGGTCTGCAAGCCTTTATTAAAGAATACCTGAGTACCCCTATTACCCACCAAGATATTGATGAAGCCGAAATACTCATTCAAGCGCATGGCTTGACCTTTAATCGTGCAGGGTGGGAGCGCTTAGTTGATAAACATGGTGGTTATTTGCCACTACGTATCGAAGCCATACCTGAGGGCAGCATCGTACCAGTATCCAATGTGGTCTGTCAGATTATCAATACTGACCCAGAATTCTATTGGCTACCAAGCTATATCGAAACGGCATTACTCCGTGCTATCTGGTATCCGTCAACGGTCGCCAGCGTCTCGCACTATTGCAAAGGTATCATTCGTCAAGCGCTAGAAAAATCAGCGGACAATACTGAATCATTAACCTTTCGCTTGCATGACTTTGGCTCGCGTGGTGCGTCTAGTCAGGAGTCCGTGGCACTTGGTAGTCTTGCTCATTTGGTAAATTTTGCCGGTACAGATTCCATGACCGCTTTGGTGGCTGCCAGTCGCTGGTATCAAATGGATAAAGACATGCCCGCCTTTTCTATCCCTGCCGCTGAGCATAGCACCATGACTGCATGGGGTCGTGATGGCGAAACTGCTGCTTTTGCCAATATGATTGAGCAGTTTGGTGGGGCGGGTAAGAGTTTTTCAGTGGTCTCTGACAGTTATGACTTATGGAACGCCATTGACAATATTTGGGGTGGCAGCTTGAAGGACGACGTAAAAAACATGGGCGGTACCTTAGTCATCAGACCTGATAGTGGTGAGCCTGCTAAAGTAGTCCGCGAGGCACTGGAGCGCTTGGCAGTGAAGTTTGGCACGACGGTCAATAGCAAAGGCTACAAAGTTTTGCCAGACTATGTACGTGTTATCCAAGGGGATGGTATTAGTCCGCAAAGCTTGAGCAAAATTATCGACGTGGTCATGAAGGCAGGATTGAGCGCTGAAAACGTGACCTTTGGTATGGGTGGTGGATTACTGCAACAAGTCAATCGCGATACCATGAGCTGGGCGATGAAAGCCAGTGCCATCTCTATCGATGGCGCATGGAAAGACATTTATAAAGACCCTATCACTAGCCGCTCAAAACGCTCAAAAAAAGGTCGCTTGGCGTTGGTCGAAGACAGCAACGGACAGCCAACAACCATCAAAGCGGATGATCTACCCACTGATGCAGACAACCTGTTACGTGACGTGTATGTCGATGGCAAATTACTCGTCGAAGACAGCCTCACTACAATTCGGGAGCGTGCAGGATGGTAGTAATATGATAAATAGTAATAAAATGGCGTCGGTTGCACGCGACGTCTTACTCGCCCCTGTTTATCTTTATCAAGGCCGCAAAATCAAGCGTGATACGGTGCGCTTGCCTGAGCCAAACGGAGAGCGACACGGACATATTCAATTAGGCAAACCGACTGATACCATTGCTAATAATGCAAAAAATGAGACCAAGCAAACGCTAAACCTCATGATCGTTGGCGATTCAGCAGCAGCGGGTGTTGGTAGTCAGACACAGCATGAGGCACTCGTCGGTAATTTGATGCCAATCTTAGCGCAGCAATCTGTGATTAATACTCAGTTTGCTAACTTGGTCTGGTCGTTGCAAGCGACCACCGGACATACCAGCTTTGATATCTTGCGCAGGCTGTATGTGCTGCCCGCGCCTAGCCACCCTATCGATGTAATGGTGCTGAGTGTTGGCGTCAATGACACCACCTCGAACGTTTCTGTAGGTAAATGGCAGCAGCAAATCGAAGATATTATTGCGATCGCTCAGCGTAAATTTGGTGTACGGCAATTGATTTTTTTGAGTCTACCGCCTATGGCGAAAATGCCTGCGATACCGGCCCCTTTGAATAACTTCGTCGGTGCTAAAGCTTCAATGCTTGATAAAACATTACAACAAGTATGTACAAGTAATGAGGGTGTCACTTATATGGCCACTGATTTTCCAAGGATGATAGAAGAGCACTCTAAGGGCATGCCAATTGATATTAAGGTGATGTTTGCCAGTGATGGCTTCCACCCTAGTAGTTTAATGTATGGCTACTGGGCGCAGCAGTTGGCAGAGCTCATTGTCAAGTTACTTAATTCATCAGCTGCCAAATTGAGCCGCCCTGCTTTCTAAAAGCTAATATCTCAAAGCTGATATCTCAAAGCTGATATCTCAAAGCTGATATCTCAAAAACTAACATCTTGAAAAATGACATCTTGAAAAATGACAGCTCAAGATTTAATAACCTAAAACTTAACGTTGAAGTTTAAACAAAAAAAACCGCTGAATAATCAGCGGTTTTTTATGGCTTAGCAAAATAAATTGACGCGATAAACGTAACTTATTCAGCAGAATCAGCAGCTTGTTCAGTAGAATCAGCAGCTTTCTTGTTACGGCCACCAAACGCACCAAAGCGTTTGTTAAAGCTAGCAACACGACCTTCGGTAGAAGTTTTACGTTGCTCACCAGTATAGAATGGATGCGACGCACTTGAGATATCAAGTGGGTAGTATGGGTATTCTTTACCTTCGTATTCACGAGTGGCTTTGGTTTTAGCCGTTGAACGAGTCAAAAAGAACACGTCAGCGTTAGTGTCGTGGAACAAAACTTCTTGGTAATCAGGATGGATATCTTTACGCATAATAAACTCTCTATGTCCGATGTATTTACAGTTTTATTGACAATGTGTCGAAGTTTTTATAAAGAAGTTCTTATAAAAAAGCACTTATAAAACTGAGCATACGTAACTGAGGCACTAAGGACATTTGCAAGGCTGGCAGCTGCGTCACTGGCTTATTCCAGCACCCAACACCATACCTCTGCTTACCTAGCCTTCCCCAGCGGGAAAATTAAACCGCGATTTTAACGGTTTTTGGTGTTTGATGCAAGCAGCAGTTGCGATCATCATAGAGGATAAAGCACCAGCAAACCGACAATGTTATTGAGATAAGTATTTTATGCTATTATAATATTTAATTAGATAAACCACTTAATAACGACTAAATTTGTAGATTATTTAAATAATACCTGCTTTTTAGGGCATGTCCTCATTTTAAAAATGGTGATAAAAATGAGATAAATTGCAGTCAAACGAGGAAAATAGCGCAGATAATATCGGGATATTAACCAGCTATTTAACGATTCTTGGCAAAATTTAGCCATTTTTAGCCCGTTTAGATATGATCAATTGAATTGAGGACACGCCCTAGTATTGAGTTTTTAGTATTAAGATTCATAAAGTATTAGCCGTGTTGCCCATAGCCTGCTTTTATAAATACTTACTGCTATTATGACAAACGTCACCTCAGTGACCATTCAATACTCGTAAATTAATCATCGTTAAATTAACGGTTATTAAATGAAGTACTACTCATTCACAGTCACTAAATAAGGATAATAAACAATGATAAATACTGCCCTAAAAACCACCACGAAAGCCCTACTCATTAGCTCAGCACTTGCGGTCACCACCATGGCAAGCGCGGCATTACCTAGCCAATGGCAATTAGATGACTCACATACCCGTGTTGGTTTTTCTGTCAATCACTTAGGGTTTTCAACGACCATGGGTCGCTTTAATGATGTGCAAGGTGTGGTCAATTATGATATCAAGGCCCCTAGCAAAACCAATATGAGCTTTACAATTGCAACCGATAGCATCGATACCAATTGGGATGCCCGTGATAAGCATCTAAGAACGGATGAATTTTTTAATGTGGCTAAATACCCAGCGATGACTTTTAAATCTACCCAAGTCACTTTTAGCAACCCACAACAAGCCAAAGTAACGGGTGATTTCACCATGCTTGGCCAAACCAAGCCCCTCACACTAGACGTAACGTTAAATAAAATCGCCAACAGCCCTCTTACGAAAGAGCCAGTCATTGGTTTTCGTGCTACTGGTATCATTGATCGCGCAGCCTATGGTATGACGGCGTTTGCTGCTGGCATCACTACCGAGGTTCCCATTCAAATCGATGGTGAATTGGTACAGAAAACAACAAAATAGCGCTGAAATATTTTTTAAAAAACCTTTACCTAAAAAAGCAGCCACTATGATGGCTGCTTTTTTTTCGATTTGAAACCTACTTGTTTTATTTAGTTTTAACAATGTGCCAAACGCCAAGCTTGTTATCGCCGTCGGTATCGCCAACTTTTGTATCATTGGCATAAAAGTACAAAGGCTTACCATTGACAGCCCATTGATACTTACCATCTTCCCGCTGAAAAGCAGCGAACTGACCAGAAGCTTGGGCATTGCTCGGTGCCATAAACGCCGGCCAAGCTAATAGACATGCCGAGCCACACTCTGATTTGTTCATGGAGTCTTTGTCAAAGGTATATAGCGTCATTTTGTTGGTGGCATCCACTAGCATGCCATTCATGCTTGCAACGGGCGCTTTATTGCTCATGGTAGCTTGTACGTCATGCATGCCTGAATCATCATTGCCAAACACATTGTTTAGCGTCGAACAACCCGTTACGGTCAACACACTGGCTAGAGCAGATAACATCAGAATACGTTTCATAATCACTTCCTTGTATTTAAAAGTATTTAAAAAAAACATCTCATTAATCTAGATTTTTATGGAACTGAATTTTTATTGAACATGGTGTTCATTAATTATCAATATTGCAATCTGCTGATTTGTGCGATAGTTAAGTCATACGCTCAGACAGTTGTTTTACTTTCATACACTTTACTCTCACAGAGGATTTCAAGTTATTTTACTATAGCATATGCTCTAAAACGGTCGTTTTTGCCAGAATATAAACTTACAAAAACCTGCGAATATTACAAATCAGTAAACCATGACGTGAATCTTATGAGCAAAGGTATTTCATGTTGATGGACGTTTAAAGGATTGTTAATACTTAAATGATGCTAGGCGTCTCATTTCTATTTTTGTTTTTCATGGTCAAGACAGTCCATGGCAATTTGTTGACAAAACTAATGCATCTACTTACGTATTTGCCATCATATGCACAGTAGGTTTTCGTAAAATAGCGCTGTAAATGATAAGCAGTATATGAGAAGAGCCATATAATCAAAAGTATGACTATAGCGGTCTCATATGAATGTTGAACTTGACTGTATCCGCACGCATATCAATAGCTACAACAAGATTCAAGACACTGACATGATCACACACTTATATGCCCAAACAATTATATGAATAAGCAGAGCATGTCCCGACGCTGATGCTATCAAGGATATAACAACGACAATGACCGATAATTTTAGCAAAAACGCCTCTCAAGCCATCCTGCATGATGCTGAATTGCAGAATACTGATGCTCAGGATATTGACCTCAAAGATATCGAATTTTTAGAGACTAAGCTTGATACAGCAGCGGCTGCCACAAAGGACGAGCTATCTAAAAAACGCGTCGGCATTCTAGGCGGCGGTACTGCAGGGGCAACGATTGCTATTCGCCTCGCTGCATTAGGACTTGAGACCTACGTCTTTGAAAAGAAAAAGTCGCTTATCGATGGTCCACCAATGTGCCATTTGCACGCGGGTGGTAATCTATACCGTGAAATCCCTGACGAAGACTGCGTTGCTTTGCTTAAGCAGTGTATCGATATCCTGCGCCTTTATCCTTATACCATCGATGTACGTCCAACCGTATTTGCTGTCCCAACGCGCGACGAAGGTTTACCCGAGGATTTACTCCCGCGTCTCGATATCTTGACCGATGCTTATCGCGAGCTCATCGCACAAGACAGCAATAACAAAGTACTGGGCGAACCGGAAAACTACTATCAGCTCTATAGTCATGAGCAACTGATTGCGCTGTCTGAACGTGAGCAAGTTGCGATACCGAGCACGGTTGACGAATGGGTGATACCGGTTGCCAAATATCTGGACTTAAATAAAGTGAAGTTTCCGCTTATCGTCGTGCAAGAGTATGGCTGGAATATTTTTCGTTTAGCCGCTTCTGCTCAACTCGCCTTAGAAGGCTATGAGCATGCGCACGTCTTTACCAATACGGAAATTAAGCAAGTCATGCCTGTGGATTGTGAGAACTGTACCAACGCTGATCACCATGTCACAAAATGGCGCGTCGATTACCAGCAGGCGAGCCGGTCTCAACCTGAGTCTATCGAAGTCGATTACTTGGTCAACGCTTGCGGTTTTCGCACTGGTGTTATCGACGATATGGTCGGTGTCAAAGTCGAGCGTATGGTTGAGTTCAAATCTTCTTATATCACGCACTGGGGCGACGCTGGTGGACAAATACCCGAGATTATCGTGTATGGCAGTCGCGGCACGCCAGAAGGTATGGCGCAGCTGACCCCTTATCCAGGCGGTTACTTTCAAATCCACGGTATGAGTAAAGCCATTACCCTATTTACTGATGGCTTGGTCGCTTCTGATAAAGCCAGTGCACAACCTCAATTACCGCCTCAGTATGTACATTATATCGAAGATGGCTGGGACAAAGCACCGCTACAAGCCCGTAGCCAGCAAGCGATTGAGTACGTAGCAGAGTTTGTGCCTACCTTTAACAGTGCGCGCACCGTCGGTAATGCTTTGTACGGCGGGCAGCAAATTCCGGGTCAGGACGATACCTTACGGGTAGCAGATGTGAGTTTATACTCTAATATACGCTACGCCCGCGCAGAAAATGTCAAAGCGTCGTCCACCTTGATCGCTGCTGATCAAATCGTTAATGAATTGACGACTCTTGGCTTAATCGACAATGACACAGCAGAAAATCGTAGTCGCCATGCGCATGAATGGTCATACTTGGCCCATAATGACCGCTTAACGATTGATAAAGTGGCACGCATCTTGGCTGAAGATCGTGGTTTCCCAGCAGCAATGGCTGATGTCAATCATAGCATTCGCGAGATGGCGTTAGAGAATTTAACACCAGCTCAGCCTTAGGCGTTTGCCGTCTGTTAATACGTTCGATAAATCTGGCAGTAGCCAACGCTAAAAAGTATAGAAAAAAGGAGGTCGTCGCTAGTGATTAGCGACGACCTCCTTTTTTCTTATATACAATGAGACCATTTAACAGCTCATATTCTGATCTACCTATATTTAATTGCCCGCCATTTTTTCAGTATCGACCGCATCATCTATCGTCACGATTGTCCGTAACAAATCAATCGCTTCAGCGATGGTATTACAAACCACCAAACGCTCAAGATCTTGCTGCTTCATAAAGCCTTGTTCTGTGGTATATTTTAAGTGCTCAATCATGCGATCATAAAAGCCATTAATATTCAGAATAATCATCGGCTTTTCATGTTGATACAGCTGACGCCATGTGGCGATTTCCATAATCTCTTCGAGTGTACCAAGACCACCGGGTAAGGTAATAAAAGCATCGGCGTACTCTGCCATGACAGTCTTACGCGTGTGCATGGTATCGGTCAGATGCAGACGAGTCAGACCCTCATGGGCGATTTCGTGTTTGAGCATAAAGGTAGGAATCACACCAACAGCTTGCGCGCCGCCTTTGATAACGTCGTCAGCCACTGCACCCATTAGACCAATACTGGCACCGCCATAAACCAAACCCAACCCATTTTCTGCTAGAGCACGACCAAGCTCACGGGCTGCTTGCTCATAAACCTCACTATTACCCAGTCGTGACCCACAATAAACAGCCACTAATGGCATCGCTAATGTTGATTTATCCACGGCTTTTTCGATATGAGTGATATCTTGGCTGGTAATAACTTCATAATTTTCATTATTAATTTTCATTTGCATATAACGCTCCTAAGTTTGCTTAGATTATTGTATTGAATGGTTCGGTAAAGGGGTTTATCGTTTGTTAGAATGACACAATATGACGTTTATCACTAACGTTAACTCGCTATGACGTTTATCACTAACGTTAACTCGCTGTATTCTGTAGTGCTGCCACCTTTTACTCTTTTTACGCTTTGCTGATAAGAGCTTATGATGAGGCGTTCTCATAAGGTCTAAAGTGTTGTCAGCAGTCTATTAATTACGCATAATAAGCATCCGTCAAACTCACACCTATTTGTGATTTTTATATTTGTTTTTATAAGTGGTCAGTAGAAATAGCATAAATCTGGTTGCTCACAGAGAAAATAAAATAGCGCTCATTATCCTGCTATTTGCTAGCGTTTATCTTAACATAAGCCGTGCTATCACGCGGTAGCAACGATTTATCGCTACGCAATGACTACATTTTTTAGCACTGACTTGCTATAAAACGTTGCAGGTCAATACTTATCATCCTTAATAAAAACGACAAAACTCATCAAGGTATTTTTATGCATAATAATCATGCGCCATCTTCTGTAGCACCACAAGGTGACACAATCGACGCTAATAATGATCATGAAAGCAACGACGATAACGGCAGCTACTCACTAAGCATCATGACTGAGCGTAATCAAGCGTTGGCCGCAACGGTTTATCGTCCTACAGAAGCGGTCAAAGCCGCCGTCATGATAGCGCCTGCCACTGGTATCAAGCGTCAGTTTTATCATAACTTTGCGAGCCATTTAGCAGCGCAGGGCTTCGGTGTACTGACCTTTGACAACGAAGGTATCGGCGAGTCACTAGCAACCGATTTGGCCAAATGTCATGCCTCACTGATAAGTTGGGGTCGTCATGATATGCCAGCCGTCCTCGATGCGTTGCAAGATGAATTTCCTGATGCTTCTTACCATCTCATCGGTCATAGCGCAGGCGGTCAGCTGATTGGTCTGATGCGCAATTATAACGCTATCGCTTCGGTGTTCAATGTCGCTTGCTCGTCAGGTTGTATCAAGAACATGGACATGCCGTATAAAATTAAAGCGATGGGTTTTATGGATGCATTCATTCCTGTCACTAACTTTGCATTAGGTTACACCCCATCAGATAAAATCGGCATGGGTGAGCCGCTACCACGCGGCGTGGCTCGTCAGTGGCGCGAATGGTGCAATGGCTCAGGTTATATAAAGACTGCCTTTGGCAAAAGTATTCACACGCATTTTTATGATGACATTCGCATGCCAGCACTATGGTTAGGCTTTAGCGATGACGAAATTGCGAATAGCAAAAACATCGACGACATGATTCGCGTCTATACAAAGATGCCGGTCGAAAAACGCTTTTTTGAGCCAAAAGATTTTGGATTAAGCAGTATCGGTCATATGCGTTATTTTAGTGGTCGAACCAATGCCAAAGCACCTGAGTTATGGCAAATGGCGGTAGATTGGTTAAATCAGCAACAATAACTTCCAAAACCACAGCTTCAAGCATGAATAAAAATAGAACGGCTGATAATGCGCTTTACTCTTTTACATTTTCTACGTCTGCTGCCTTAATACGCTTCGTCAACGCTGAATAAAGCGACGGCTGCATGTTATGGATGTTACCGAGCATCCATTTCACGTAGTTGATGGGCACGTCTTTAATCAGCTTACCTTTATGCTTACCAAAGGGCATCTTGCTCACGGGATTGGCTTTGTTAGAGATAGCATGTGCCGCCGCAAAATCCGTCGGCGCAATCTCTAGACGCTCACAGCAAGCTTGATAAAGTAAGTAGCACATACGGGCATCACCTAGCGCGTCATGAGCGGCTATCGTCATTCTGCTCGCCTCAGACTTGCCCAATAATTGCTCGATACACTTAGATTGACTGTAGCCGCTCCACTCTGGGAAGGCCACGCGCGCCAGCCTCACGGTACAAATCAGCTTGGCAGAGGGGCTACCAATTACCCGCCAATCAAAACGTACGTTGTGACCAATTAAGTATTTGGGCAATTCAAATTGCTCCAAATCAAAACGCTCAAGCCCAGCCACGTCGTCATCCGTAATACCATGCACTTTGATAACAACGGGTGATATAGAGCGACCACTGTTGAAATATTTCATCCACTCAAATCCGCTGGCCACATTGATAGTCGCCACCTGAATCGGTCGTGGGTCACGGCCTTGATCGGTTTCGGTATCGATAACCAGCGCCGTATCAGCCGTGGTAGAAATGTCAGCCAAGTTAGAAATGTCCGCAGAATTAAAAGCATCAGTCATAAAAATTTAACCATCAATAGCACCATCGTGGCTGAATAGGAACAATAAATAGATAAAACTCTATTTATTGTACTTGTATTTATGGGGGTAAAAACCATAGATAACAATGCTATACACACCTTGGAAGATAGGGGTTTTATAATACTAACTCAAACTACATCAGATATATAAGAGACATCAATGCTAGCAGATGGCAATAATCGACCACCAAAGCCAACACTATGCAGCCGTTTGCTAAGCCTAATAATAAGGGCTACGGTGTTACTAGCGCTGTTATTTGTATTTGATAAATTACTACCTAGCATTAGCCAACAGACACAGTCGTTTGTCGTGGCAAAATGGCAGCAACTGAGTTTATTGCAGCAAGAGTTGCCCATAGAAAACAGCCTTCCCAGTCCACTACCAGAGCAGCATCTAACCGACACTTGGGGCGCAGCACGTAGCCAAGGGCGCTCCCATGAGGGCATTGATATTTTTGCAGCGCGGGGCACACCGGTACAAGCTACGACGCAAGGCATCGTCAGCAAAGTTGGCGAAAATACATTAGGGGGACGCGTGGTAATGGTGGTCGGACCGGGCGGCGCAGGACATTATTACGCCCATCTAGAGGATTATGCCGACATCGTACCCAATGACTGGGTAAATGCTGGTGATATCATTGGCTATGTTGGCGACAGCGGTAATGCTAAAGGAACGCCAACCCATGTTCATTATGGTATTTATATCAATGGCAGCGCAGTGAACCCCTACCCACTTTTACAAAAAGATTAAGGCGCATGGGCAGAACGTACATAAGCGCTAGGAAATACTGCACTAAAGGTCGAGCCTTTGCCTTCTACCGACTCTATGGTTAGTTGCGCCTCATGTTGATATAAGACATGTTTTACAATTGCCAACCCTAAGCCCGTACCACCCGTAGCACGGCTGCGTCCGCTATCGATGCGATAGAAGCGTTCCGTCAGGCGCTCGATATGCTGGGGCGCAATACCGAGACCATCATCTTCGACGGCAAAGCGGCAGCCTTCCGATGTTTTTGTCCAGCTGATAGCGATGTTGCCACCCTTTGGCGTGTATTTGATGGCATTAATCACTAAATTGGATAAGGCGCTCGTTAAATACATCTCTGAGCCATACAGTCCATCGTAAGTGTCTATCTGCAAATGAATAGTATGACCATATTCTTGGTTATACGCCTGCGCATCATCATAGATATGCGTCAGTAACTTGGTCATATCAATATCATTTAGCTCATGCGTCTCTTCTATTTCGATGCGAGACAATAGCAGTAAGTCATTCACAATCCTATTCATACGAGCAGTCTGCTGGGTCATTAGCTCAAAACCACGCCGCCACTGCGGGGGCATATCCTCTTGATCGGAGAAATTTTCTAGATAGCCCATCAGTACGGTCAATGGCGTACGCAGCTCATGCGAGACATTGGCCACAAAGTCACGGCGCATTTGCTCTAAATGCTGCAAGCGTGTCACATCATAAATTATCAGTAGTTTTTCATCACCGAAAGGCGTCAGTTCACACTTTAGATAACGTTTAGGATCTCGCCATGACACCATGTGCACACCATCGCTCGGTGGCGTGATAGCCTGATAATACTGGCGAAATTCAGGCACGGTGATAAAGTCAAAAATGCTTTGACCTTTATTGCTTGACTGCAATAACAATAAATCTTCCGCTGCCTGATTCCACCATTCCAAACCATCATCATCATTGAGCAAAATGACCGCATCCCGTAGTGCTAGTAAGGCACTGCGGATTTTTTTGAGTTGATTTGTTGTATTGTGCTGGGCAACCTGCTCTTGCTCACCCTGTTGCTCATTTTTTATCGGCATTATCGTCATCGTTATCCTTACTACTATCTTCTGCGTTGTTTTACGTTTGCCACGACTTGTTCTATCTTAATCTAATTGGATTCAATCAAGCTGGAAAACCGATACCCAGTACCGCGCACCGTTTGTATCAGCGTAGCACAGTCATAAGGCTGTAGTAATTTACGTAAACGCCGAATATGGACATCAATCGTTCGATCTTCAATATAGACATTGCCGCCCCAAACCTGATCTAGCAGCTGTGTCCGTGTATACGCACGCTCTGGATGACTCATAAAAAATGCCAACAACCGATACTCTGTCGGTCCTATGTCAATGAGCTGGCCCGCCGCCGTTACGCGCTGGCTTTTGGGATCTAAGCTAAGCTTGCCGATTTCGATAGGCTTGTCGGCGCTCAATGTACTACTACGACGTAGCACTGCCTTGATTCTTGAGATTAATTCTCGTGTCGAAAAAGGCTTGGTCATATAGTCATCAGCACCTGCATCAAGACCATGAACCTTACTGTCTTCCTCACTTTTGGCGGTTAGCATAATAACCGGTATCTCAGCGAGCAAATCGTCGTTTTTGAGCATACGACAAAAATCAATACCGCTTTTTTCGCCGGTCAGCATCCAATCCAATAATATGAGCGCCGGACGGTGATCGACCACTTGCTGATGTGCCTCTGATGCGTCGGCGGCCTGCAAGCTATCAAATCCAGCCATCCCTAACGTCATCACAATCATTTCACGAATCGCAGGCTCATCCTCGACGATCAAAATTTGCTCATTGTACATACGGCAACCTTATTATTATAGTCAAAATATCAGCGTTCAAAAAGTTAGCACCCAAAAATCAAAGTACAAAAATAGGCGACGGACATTCGCCTGTTGCTACTTATTAAACGGACTAATTATGACAGCTTGATGACAGATAATTTTTATACTTCTAATAAAAAGTTTAAGGGCCCATCATTGACGCTGGCAACTTGCATATCAGCGCCAAACTGACCAGTGGCAACATTGTGATGCTGAGTGTTGGCATAATCAACCAGTTGTGCAAACAGCACTTGAGCAGCATCAGGTGCCATCGCACCACCAAAGTCAGGGCGACGACCCTTGTCTGTTTTTGCCATCAAAGTAAATTGCGACACCAACAACAGTCCGCCACAGACCTGTTGCACATTTTTATCCAGTTTACCGACCTTGGCAGGATCTTCATCGTTTTCAAAAATACGATAGGCCAAGATTTTGTCGATCATGCGTTGGGCAGTTTGCAGGCTATCTTCATGCCCCAAGCCAATATATGCCAATATCCCATGATCGATTTTGCCAATACAATGCTGATCGACGACGACGTTGGCATGGCTCACCCGTTGTATAAGTGCTTTCATTTACTGATTCCTTAACAGATTATGCTCAGACAATAATGTGCTGTCCATGATAAAATACAGCCATTAACTTGCCTAATTTTTATTCTTATTTCCAATCCTATTTTGGTAGCCTTATTATGAATGTATTTACCACCTTACAACAGCTTGTCCCGCAGCAGCAGCTGAGTAAAGTCGCTGGGCGTCTAGCCGCCAGCCGTCATCCGTACGTCAAACGTGCCTTTATTCGTGGCTTTGCCAAAGCTTACGGCGTCAGCTTAGGTGAGTATGAGCGTCAGAGCTTTAATGCTTATGAGAGCTTTAATGACTTTTTTACCCGTGAGCTCAAAGAAAATGCACGTACTATCGACAGCAGCGCCAACGGTATTGTCAGTCCTGCTGATGGTATCATCTCGCAGCTAGGTCAAATTGAAGACCATAAACTACTACAGGCTAAAGGTCGTCATTATGATGTTGGCCAATTACTTGCTGACAGCGAAGATGGTAGCTACTTCGCTGATGGTAGCTTTGCGACTGTTTATCTCGCGCCTAGTAATTACCACCGTGTGCATATGCCATTTGCGGGTACACTGACTAAGACCCGCTATGTGCCAGGCACACTGTTCTCTGTCAATAATACCACGGCCGAGAACGTGCCTGATTTATTTGCTCGTAACGAGCGTTTGGTCTGTTTATTTGATACGAAATATGGCAAAGCTGCCGTGGTGATGGTCGGTGCTATGATCGTCGCTGGCATCGAAACCGTCGCCACTGGCAAAATCAGCCGCACTGAGGACATCCAAGAATCAGAGCACAATATGAGCTTTGAAAAAGGCGCTGAGCTTGGACGCTTTTATTTGGGTTCAACGGCGATTGTCGTTTTGCCAAAAGCCGCAAAAGCAGATTGGCAGGACAGCATGAAAGCCAATAGCGTGGTAAAAATGGGACAGTTATTGGGTGAAGCAAAAGCTCAGCAAGCTTAATTTGTAAGAAACTCATAATACTGAAAAGCCCAGTTAAACGTAGATAATGACGTTTAACTGGGTTTTTTAATGGCTGTTAGTTTGTACTACTTCCATTTTGTATTGCTTGTTTTTACTACTTTGGGCTACCTTGTGCAAAAGCCTTTATCAATATCGAAAATGCTTATGGATAGGATAAGCAAATAGGATGTTTTCCTCCTGCGCACCACTTCCGATATTATGAATAATCAGCGGCGTACCATCAGCAGCTACTTTATCTGAGACGATACCGATGTGCGGCAAGTTACCCTTTGGCAGCCGCCATGACACAACGTCTCCCGCTTGAAAACTGCTTTTATCAGTCGTAGATAACGTCTGTCCATGACGTGCAAAAAACGTTTCAAGGTTGGGCACGCGTCGATGATCGATATTTTTGTCCGTTGACTTTAAGCCCCAAATCTTTGGGTAGCCCGACCAATTTGATTTCATATCATGGTTGATCAATTGCTGCAAATCCACATTTTGCAAACGATAAGCACGGACAATCACATCGGTACAGACGCCAGTCTCTATTGGTACATCGCCACGCGGAAAGTCCAGCTTACGGTAAGTAGGATCATAACTCACCGTGACACCAATCTGTTTTTTAGCATCGTGCGCCAATTTATCGCCATCACTGATAGGAGCAAGCGCTTGCGCCATTTGCGCTAGTCCCAGCATGCTGACAAAGGCTAGCGATTTGCACCATGTTTTATAGTTTTTAAATAAGTGCATGGAACCTCTCTATTATTATTAACACTATTCAATATAAAGATTTTAAACAGCGTCAAACGTTGCGAGTCAGTAACAAGGTGACGCTATCAATTTACTTATCAACCAACCACCCTTGCTGGGTCGCGTATTCAATGTTTTGTGATAACCAATCATGGATGGGAGGAAAGCTGTCTTTGATAAATTCATGCGCCCCTGCCACTTGCGAGCGTGTAACACCAAGCTTAATCCACGTTTTGCCCTCAGTATTTAAATTAAGCAAAAATGGCAATAAACGATCGACCACTCTAAGTAGATCAGCCTCTTTGCTATTACCTGTCTCCTGCTCCTCCCAGATCTCACTTAAATCAACAATCCCGTTACCGCGTTCGCGTTGTAATCGAGCAATACCCTCGCGCTCTTCGAAGTGCGCATCACGACGGGTATCAGCATATAAAAAAGTATCGCCCGCATCAATCTCACCCAAATCATGCACCAGTGCCATCTTAAGCAATTTTTCATGATTGACGTCTAACTCAAACAATTCAGCGATTGACCAGCATGCCATTGCTAAATGCCATGAGTGCTCAGCAGAGTTTTCCAAGCGAGTCGTCCCCGTCACATAGCTGCGTCGATTGACACGTTTTAGGGCATCAAGCTCTAATAAAAAATGCGTGACGTCATCTATCTTAATATTTGCATCGCGCGTTGGATTGGTCAGTTTTATAGGTGTGTTTGAGGACATATTTCTCTCTGATTAAATGCAATACAGCGCCTGTCTTATCAAGCGCTGTATTGCATCCGCTACTTAATCAAATTACTAATAGTCTTAAAGGCAGGGTCTTGGCTACTGCGGCATAATTCAAACAGAATGGATTCTACTGTCGTAATCACGCCGCCAGCGCGTCGAATACGGCGAATGGCTTGCTTTTTGTCATAAGGAAAGCGCGACCCAACGGCATCGCCAATAATAACTGGCTGCATCCCATTATCCAATAAATCCAGCGCCGTTTGCATGACGCAAACATGGGCTTCGACACCAAATAATAGGACAATGCTTCGATTTTGCTGCGCGAGATAATGCCATGAATCATTATTATCACAAGCGCTAAACGTGACCTTTTCAAAGCTTTTGGCATTGTCGCCTTCTAATACTTCACGTATCTCAGGTAGCGTATCGCCCAAACCTTTTTTGTACTGCTCGTTGAGCATAATTGGGATGTTGAGGGCTTGTAGACCTTTGATCAAAGTGACTGTCTTTTTGACGATATTTTCATGGTCATAAATATGCGGCGTTAAGCGTTCTTGAACATCGATTATCATCGCTTGGGTATTTTCGCGAGCGATTCGATAGGTACGATCGGTAATCATAGTAGACATGGCACACTCCTTGTACGGCTGACTTTATTGTTAAAGGCTATGTTAGTTTTATCATTGATATTGTCTTTATTAGCCTTATGCTCATTTAGTCATAGTTTGCTGAGTGCGTCAATGGAGATAATTTTTAATCACAATACACAATCTGTTTTACAACATCGAAATTCATTAGTTTAGCCCATAAAAAAACCTCCAGCCATAATGACTAGAGGTTTTATTTATTGGCACGTCGTTACTATCTAATTCGTATAATCTTATTCATATGATGCCACCATCAACGACTGATGCTGCTACGATGGCATACCGTATAAGTCAGACTAAAATTAAACACGCTCAATGATAGTAGCAATACCTTGGCCAAGACCGATACACATCGTCGCTAGACCGATTTCAGTATCTGACTGCTCCATCGCGTTTAGCAAGGTAACCGTGATACGAGCACCAGAACACCCTAGTGGATGACCTAGCGCAATCGCGCCACCGTTGATATTGACGATGTCTTGCTTATCCGTCAAGTTCAAGGCTTTTAGTACTGACAAGCCTTGCGCTGCGAATGCTTCGTTTAGCTCGATGGTTTGCATATCATCGATGCTCATGCCAGCACGCTTAAGTGCTTTTTGCGTAGCAGGTACAGGACCGTAACCCATGATAGCGGCATCACAACCGGCCACAGCCATGCTGCGAATACGAGCGCGCGGCTTAAGACCTAGCTCTTTGGCTTTCTGTGCGCTCATCACTAGCATTGCAGACGCACCGTCAGATAATGCAGATGACGTTGCAGCCGTCACCGTACCACCTTTAGGATCAAAGGCTGGACGTAGATTTTGCATTTGCTCCATCGTAGCATCAGGGCGAATCACTTCATCGACGGTACATAGTTGCAAGCGACCAGCAGCATCATGACCTTCGATACCGATGATTTCATTGTCAAAACGACCTTCAGTGGTCGCAGCCCATGCACGGCGATGAGACTCAAGACCAAAGGCATCTTGCTCTTCACGGGTGATGCCATTCATACGGCCCAACATCTCAGCAGTCAAGCCCATCATGTTTGAAGCTTTTGCATAATGCTTTGATGCTTCAGGGTTAAGATCAACACCATGCATCATGCCGACGTGACCCATGTGCTCTACACCACCGATGATGAACACATCACCTTGGTTGGTCATGATTTGGGCAGCAGCAGTGTGTAGCGCCTGCATAGAAGAACCACATAGACGGTTAACGGTTTGACCACCAGCAGTCTTTGGAATACCAGCCAGCAGACCGATGTTACGACCGATGTTTAGACCTTGCTCTAGTGTCTGATTGACACAACCCCAGATGATGTCTTCAACGTCGCGTGGGTCGAAATCGTTACGTTCAACCAATGCACGTACCAATTCAGCAGACATGCTATCAGCGCGAACGTGACGGAACATACCGTTTTTGGTTTTACCCATCGCTGAGCGTACGCCATCTACGATGACCACGTCTTTTGGACTTAAAATTGTCATACTATCTTCCTTTTCAATTTTTATTGTCAGTGTAGTCAGTTCATTTTAATGCTATCAACTCGTCAATCTCGCTTAAAGTACAATACGTACATTTGCACTCGATTTCCTCGTACTAGCATTAAATGAAACTCACTATAATCGTACGTTCACTATTGGAGACGATTCATGTCTCAATTGCTCTTAGCCTAAATAGCAAACGTACGGCACTTCATCCTAGTAGTGACTGCCTATTACGCTGTGGCGTAAAAGGTCTCGCCTGCGGCTGCCATATCGCGAATCTTTTGCGGCGCTTCATAGGCTTTGCCAAGATGGGCGTATTTTTCACACAATGCCAAGTAGTTATCTAGACCCATTTGGTCGACATAACGGCAAGGGCCACCACGGAATGGCGGGAAACCAACGCCCATAATCATCGCCATATCAGCTTCAGATGGCGTGCTAACGATATTGTCTTCTAGGCAGCGCACGGTCTCATTACAGAAAGCCAGCATAGTACGGTCGATAATCGCTTGATCGTCAAAGGTTTGCTTGTCGCTATCTGTCGTGGTTTTGAGTAGCTCATAAGTGGCTTCGTCAGCAACTTTCTTTGGCTTGCCGCGTTTGTCCATTTCGTACTTATAGAAACCAACACCGTTTTTCTGACCTAAGCGTTTGTTTTCATATAAAAGCTCAATAGCACCTTTATAATCAGGCTTCATGCGATCAGGGAAACCTTCTGCCATGACTGCTGCGCCATGTACACCCGTATCTAGACCAACGACGTCGATTAGGTAAGCAGGACCCATCGGCCAGCCGAATTTTTCCATGACTTTATCAACATGGACGAAATCAGCGCCTTGCTTAAGCAGCAAATCAAAGGCGCCAAAGTATGGGAACAATACGCGGTTCACAAGGAAGCCTGGACAGTCATTCACGACGACAGGCACTTTGCCCATTTTTGTGGCCAAAGCAACGGTCGTTGAAATCGCTTCTTCAGATGACTTCTCACCGCGAATAACTTCTACTAGCGGCATACGGTTTACTGGGTTAAAGAAGTGCATACCGACGAAGTTTTCTGGACGCTCAAGTGCTTCAGCTAAGAAAGTAATAGAAATCGTTGAGGTGTTTGACGCTAGGATGCAATCGTCTTTTACTAGACCTTCTACTTCTTTAAGAACCGCACGTTTGACGTTCGGATTTTCTACGACCGCTTCGATAACGATGTCAGTCTCAGCAAAGTCACCATAGTTAAGCGTTGGACGGATACGGCTTAAGGTTTCGCCCATTTTTGCTGGGGTCATTTTGCCGCGATCGACCATTTTGCCAAGTAGCTTGCTGGCTTCGCCCATACCAAGGTCTAATTGCTCAGACTTGATGTCTTTCATGATGATTGGCAAGCCTTTGCTGGCAGCCTGATAAGCGATACCGCCACCCATGATACCAGCGCCCAATACAGCCGCTTCATTGATTTCGTGTGCTTGCTTGCTATGCTGCTTCGCTAATTTCTTAACCAATTGATCGTTTAAGAATAGACCAACCAAGCTTTCTGCTTGTGGGGTTTTCGCCGCTTTTGCAAAATAGGTCGCTTCAACGTCGATCGCTTTGTCACGTGATAAATTCACATGCTTTTCGATTGCTTCGATCGCGAGCGCTGGTGCTGGGTACTGCTTAGGATTGGCTTTGGCAAAGATCATACCTTTAGCACTGTTGAATGCCATGGCTTGCTCAAGCTGATTTAGCTTAACAGGTACCAATTTCTCTTCACGTTTTGCTTTCCAATCAAGCTCACCTGAGATACATTTTTTGACCAAGTCAATCGCTGCATCTTGCAAGTCATCAGCAGGAACCGTCGCATCAACCAAGCCTAGCTTTAGTGCTGCTAGTGCTTTTTTAGGAGCGCCAGTCGCGATCAGCTCAAGTGCATTGTCGATACCAATGATACGCGTACTACGAACCGTACCACCAAAACCTGGGAAGATACCTAGCTGAGTTTCTGGTAGACCGATAATCGCTTTGTCACTCATGACACGGTATTCACAAACCAATGTCATCTCACAACCGCCGCCCATTGCCGCACCATTAATGGCAGCAACTTTTGGAAACGGCAAGTCTTCAAAACGATTGAAAGCGTCATTAACATGAACGACCCAATCTTTGATCTCGCTTTCTGACTTTTTGAAAGAACCGACGAATTCTGTGATGTCAGCACCAGCGATAAATACGCCTTTCGCCGAAGTTACGATAAGACCTTTTACGTCATCAGCTTTTTCTAAAGCGGTGACGGCTTCACCAAACTGCTTGTTGGTTTCGGCATCAAACTTGTTCACGCTCTCATTTTCGGCGTTGTACTGCATATTGGCGATGCCATCCTCTAGCATTGTCACCGTGATGCGATTTCCTTGGTATACCATCTGAAACTCCTTTCTATATAACGAAAGCTACGTTTTGAATTAAAATAAATAGCCAGTTACTGTTAGTAAAATGGGTAATAGCACTGTGCGCCTGTTGTGTCATAAAAACCAACACAGAGTCTACGCACGAGTGAAGATGTCTTTATTATCTAGCGCTCATGATGATGCACTTATTTTGCGTTTCTTACATGACATCATATGACACTTCATTTATATAATTTCTTTCAAGGTGCTGCTGTTGCAAGTGTTGATGTTATAAATATTGACTGAGATATGGTGCGATATGAGGCATCGACGACCAAATAACCTGAGTAAAAACCTATTGCCATCGTCACCAGATCATTTTCACGTCAATTAGTGTAGGGGATTATGCCCCTCACTGTCACAAGCTAATGCCATACTCGCAAGTCACTCTTAAATCGCTTGCAGGCATTTACCTTACGCTTAAAGTGTTTTAGTGAACAACCGTATACTTAGTTATCGAATTGAATCACTAACTTAGATAAACAATGAACCTAATCTTGAATGAGTACCATCTCAAAGATGGTAGACCGTTGGTGCTATCCGATTAATTGTACCTCGCTTAGCTTGCTCTTTTATCAGAACATATTCAACCAATGAGTGAAATCATCTATGCGTAACTAAATCTTGTTGTTATCTTTCGGCTGAAGTAAGCCTTGTCCCAAACAGACCGCAACAGAAAAATGCCAAAAACAATCGATTGATACTCTGTCTCACACAAGCAATATAATCGTTCATGCTACACTAACGATAATTTTATTACTCCTCTGATAAATGGTTGGATTATGACTGTTTCTTCTACGCCAAGCGTTATGCCTACTAGCTTTAAGTCTTTTAATCGCTCTGACAGCAGCACCGATAGCAATGCCAATAATAGCACCAAGCAATTCCATAGTGCTGTACGTGCGCAATTAGCCAAAGATATCGATGTGCTGTTTGCTTATGCCCAGCTACCAAGCCCACTGTTGGATGCCTGCCGTTATGTGATGACGGGTCAAGGTAAATTGGTGCGTCCACTGCTGGTCGCCAGCGCCTTTGCCAACGTGAATGATAATAATAATAAGAATGTTGATAATAAGTTTAATACAGACACGGCAGTCAGCGATGAATTAGCATCGTTATTAGAAAACGACTCAGATTATGATATGGCGCGCCGTGCCGCGTTGGCGGTAGAGCTGCTACATACCTATTCGTTGGTGCATGACGATTTGCCCTGTATGGACGATGATGAGCTGCGCCGTGGTCAGCCAACGGCTCATATCGTCTTTGAAGAATCGACCGCCCTACTCGCCGGTGACGTATTACAAACGCTAGCTTTTGAAGTATTGACCGCAGAGCTGCCTACCTTTGCGCCTTATGACTCAGATATTGCCAGCCAGCTGCTCGCTATATTTGCGCCGCGTGCTAGACGTATGGTCTCCGGTCAAATGCTAGATCTCAATGCAGAAGCCAGTGACAGCATTTCACAAAGCGATTTGGAAGCCATTCACCGTGATAAAACGGGCGCATTGATTGAAGCAGCCATGCTTATGGGTGGTATATGTGCTGGGGCGACGGCTCCGCAGCGTATGGCACTACAAGAGTGTGCTCAGCATATTGGCCTAGCCTTTCAAGTTCAAGACGATATTTTAGATGTCACCACCAGCACCGATACGCTTGGCAAACCTGCCGGCAGTGATGAAAAACTAGACAAATCTACTTACGTGAAGCTGATGGGTGTTGATCAGGCGACTGACTATGCACAATCGCTGTTTAATGATGGGCGTGCTGCCATCATTCGTGAAATGAGTAGTCATGAACTGAGTAGTGAAAACGAAAAAACAGATACAGACAACGACGCACTACTAGCACTAATTGAGTGGCTATGGTCGCGTAAGAAATAGTTTAGTGAATAACCGAAGACAAAAGATATCGTAGCAAACTTTATTACCCAAACGGCAGTGAGTGGTCAACATGGACAGTAACCCTACCCCGCGTATCTACCTTGGCACTGGTGGCTATAGCGATACCGATTTACTCGGTACGCTGTACCCTACTGGCACCAAAAAAACCGATTTCTTACGTGAGTACGCCAAGCAATATGGTGCGGTGGAGATTAACAGCAGCTTCTATGCGCCTATTGGACAAAAAGCGTTCGCGGGTATGGTCAATAAAGCCTACGTGCAAGCCGACAGCCAGTTAAAATTTGCCGTCAAACTACATCAAGACTTTACTCATGCACGCAAAGGCACTGCCGAACACGCACAAGCATTTCTAAACGCCTTATCTCCGCTTATCGAAGCAAATGCTCTAGCACCTTTGTTACTCCAGTTTCCGCATGGTTTTGATCGTACTCGCGAGCATCGTCTCTATCTGGCAGAGCTTGTCAGTTGGTTTCAAGACTACCCACTCACCATTGAGTTTCGTCATAACGCTTGGCACACGCCGCAAGTGGTCGATAGCTTTCGGCAGCAAGGTCTGATTTGGTGTAGCGTTGATTATCCCAAGGTTAGCGGACTGCCACCATCACGATTGATATTCACTGAACGCACTGGCTACCTGCGTATGCACGGCAATAATCTAAATTGGTGGGATGCGATGAGCGCAGCTGACCGTCATGATTATCGTTATAGTGAAGCTGAGATGCAGGACTGGGCGCAAGCGATTGCTAATCAGCGCCAGCACTTTGATACGCTCTATATCTTCTTTCAAAACACTGTCAATGCGCATGCTTTTTATAATATTGCGATGTTGCGGGAAGCTTTGGGTAAGTTTGGGTTTGAGGTGTTGTGATGTCGAATAGTAATATTAGTTGCGAGTATCAATTAAAATTGGAAAGAATGCAAAATTGCTCAACTGTCTGTATATTTCAGCTAGGATCTAACTACTAGCTTGTTTTTATAAGTATATTGTACCAATATTGATACTAGTAAGTAGTTAATATCTATATACAAGGAAAAAGCATGATAGCTTTAGCTATGTTTAATAACAAAGGTGGAGTTGGTAAAACTACTCTTACATGTAATATTGCTTCTTATCTAGCAAAGAAGGAAGGAAAAAGAGTCTTAGTCATTGATTGCGATCCTCAATGTAATGCAACTCAGTTGATTATGGGTGAAAGTTATGCGGCTGAATTATACTTTTCTGATTCAGCTGCAGGTATGACGACGACAATTAGTGATATTTTAAGACCTATTGAAGATGGTGACTCGACTATTTCCGACAGTATCATTCCTATTAAAAGTTCAGACAACCGCTTTGGGGTAGATTTAATTCCAGGTCACCCATCCTTTTCAATAATTGAAGATCGACTTGGAGCTGCTTGGCATGATTTGACAGGCGGGGACATTGGTGGAATAAGAAAGACTAACTGGAATACTTTTCTCAAAGAGAAAATTAAGAATAACTATGACTATGTTCTTTATGATTTAGGACCTAGTTTGGGCTCTATTAATAGAAGCGTACTTATCGGTTGCGATAAGTTTATGACTCCTATGGGAACTGATATTTTTAGTATACTGGGGATTCGTAATATCTCAACATGGTTGAAATCATGGGTTGACCGGTATCAAGTTGGTCTAGAACTATCTGAAAGAAATTCGCCAGGAAGCTTAAGTCGTTTTAATATTGATAGTAACAGTAGTCTTCCAATAACGAAAGGATATGTCGGTTATACAATCCAACAATATATAACTAAGTCTAAAGGTGGTGTTAGAAGACCTACTCGTGCGTACGAGGAAATAATTAAGAACGTTCCAACAGAAGTAGAAAACTCGTTATCAGAATACTTATCATTGGGTATGAATAATACTAACCTTCAATTAGGTGATGTTCCTCATTTATATAGTCTCATTCCACTAGCACAGTCTGTTTCAGCCCCTCTTTTCGAATTAAAAAGTAGTGATGGAATTGTTGGGAGTCAGGGAAAGCAAAAAGAGCAATATGAAGTAATTATTGGCGGCATATGCGCTAACCTTCTTGACAATATTACTCTAGGACGATGAATATGTGGCCTAAAGCTTTGATTGAAGAACTTGCAGCAAGACGTTGTGTAATATTTTTAGGTGCAGGAGCATCCGCTGGTTGTAAAACTGTCGGTACAGATCCCAAGAGTCCTCCAAATTGGGAACAATTATTAGAAGGCCTGAAAAGTATTGCGAGGGATAAAGATTCTTTAGAAATAGTTGATGATTTAATCGCTAAAGAAAAATACCTTGATGCTGCAGAAATTTTATTTGGAAGCACTAATCGCGCTGACTTTTCCGCCTATATAAGGGATATTATGGCGGTACCCAGATATCAACAATCCTCTATACATGAAAGTATCTTAACTATTGATCCCAAAATTGTCGTTACAACAAATTATGATGATATATATGACAATTATTGTAGAAGTGGACAAGAAAGTGGCTTATATAATGTTTGTAAATACTATGAAAGTCATTTAGTTTCAGACTTAAGGTCACCTGTTAGACAAATTGTAAAAGCGCATGGTTGTATTAGCGATCCTTCAAAAATGGTACTTACAAGATCTCAGTATTTTAAAGAACGTCAAAATCATCCAAATTTCTATAAAGTACTTGATGCTCTATTTTTAACAAATACATTATTTTTTGTTGGTTATAGTCTTTCTGATCCAGATATTCAATTGTTGTTGGAAAACTCTAATATTGCTTATGAAAATTCACACCCTCATTATGCTCTTGTTTCTGAAGGTATAAACAAGTCTATAAAAGAAGCATATAGAGAAGCTTATAATATTGATTTTATTGAGTTTCCTACTGATGATTATAATAGAGCTAACGAAATGTTAAACGAACTCCAATTATTAGTTACTGAAAGGCGTCAAGTAAATCCTGCGTAATGATAAAGTTTATTAGAGCGTGTCATCAGTTAGATTGTGGGGCTTAAAATGAGAAAAATTGCAGCTAAACAATGAAGATCTCGCCATAAATATAAACATATTGACAAGATTTCTGACGATGTTTGACAAAATTTAGCCATTTTAAGGCCACTAAATGTATCAATGTGCTAACTGATGACACGCCCTAGTTAGTCTTTAGAAAAGATATTAGACAAAATCAATATAAAAATTAAAAGAACATACTTTCAAAGAGTTATAACTAAGTTTAAACAAAAAAAAGGACGCCTCTCAGCGTCCTTTTTTATCAATCAAATACTTGAGTTAAAGATTACTCTTCAACGCCAGCATCTTGACCTTTATATTTTGCGTTTGCGTAGTCCCAGTTCACTAGCTTGTCTAGGAACGTATCTACGTAGTCAGGACGACGATTACGGTAATCAACATAGTACGCATGTTCCCATACATCACAAGTCAATACAGCGACTTGGCCGTTCGCTAGTGGCGTACCAGCGTTAGGTGTTTTAGCGATTGACAATTTACCACCGACTTTATCAGCCACTAGCCAAGCCCAACCTGAACCAAACTGCGTCAATGCTGCGTTTTTGAACTCTTCACGGAACTTATCATAGCTACCGAAATCTTCTTCGATTTTAGCTTTTAGATCGCCAGTAGGTTCGCCGCCGCCGTTCGTTGGCGTCATGCAGTTCCAGTAGAACGTGTGGTTCCATACTTGAGCTGCTTGGTTAAACATACCTTGTTTGCTGTCATCGTTAGCAGTTGCTAGGATGATTTCTGGCAACGTTTTGTCTTCTAGACCAGAACCTGGTAGCAAATCGTTAAGCTTGGTCACGTATGCATTATGATGCTTGTCATGATGATACTCTAGCGTCTCGGCACTGATATGTGGCTCTAGTGCGTCTTTTGCATATGGTAGTTCTGGCAATGTAATGTTTGACATAGTTATTTTATCCTTGCTGTTTAGCCGTTAGTTTATAAAATTGATCATAGAAACTGAATTTTACGCTATTTTTACACCGCAAAAAACACTATAAAATAGCGGACTAAATTGGCTGAGTTTATTGTTAGAAATGAATGTTATCGCTTGATACATGTTACTGCTCAATACAATATCACGTATCATTATGAATCCAAAATTAACCTAGCGGTTACTACTTGCTATTATTCTTTGCTTAAAAGCCAAGTGTTTGACTTCATAAGCATTTATTAATTAAATATTCAAAAGTTACAGGATATAACTCGCTGTAGCTTGGCGACTATTATAGCAACAATGACCAAAAGTATCAGTTACCAAATGTTATAGACCGTACAATCAGTATAGCCATTAGCTATGTATTAGCGGATAGCCCAAGCTACCTCACAGACATCAATGACTACTGCAAATATGACGGTTAGCTAGATTTATAGCCATAGTAAAAGACACTAAAAATAAAAGCTAGATTAAACAGACTACACATAACCACTTAACGGAAAGACACTATGACCAACACGAGCACCATCGACACTCCCCTACACGCGACACAATCAACGCCGAATAGCCAATGGGTACTCGCCAGTAATAACAAAGGCAAGCTGGCTGAATTCAAAAGATTGTTTGCTGAAGCGAATTTGGATGTGATGATCATCCCGCAAGGTCAGCTCGATATCGAAGATGCCATCGAGGATGGCTTGAGCTTCGTCGAAAACGCCATTACAAAAGCCCGTCATGCTAGCCGTATCAGCGGACTGCCTGCTATCGCTGACGACTCAGGACTGTGTGTGCCTGCACTCGGTAACGCACCGGGCATCTACTCTGCTCGCTATGCTGGTGAGCATGGTAACGATAGTAAAAATAACGCCAAGCTCATCGCTGACTTACAGCCTATTCGTACTGAGCACGCTAACGAGCCTATTAAAGGGTTATTTGTTTGCGTACTGGCGATGGTGCGTCATGCTGATGATCCATTGCCGATTATCGCCCAAGGATTATGGCATGGCGAGATTTCAGAAACAGCGCATGGTGATGGTGGCTTTGGTTATGACCCATTGTTTTGGATACCTGACTTACAAGCCAGTGCGGCCAGCTTGAGCGCTGCTGATAAAAACAGCATCAGTCATCGTGGTCAGGCGATTCGACAGCTACTGGCGCAGCTGCCTTTATAAGCAACTATAGTCAGTCCAATATTAAAAAGATACAGCGGGACTGGGATGAATTTTTTATAGCATCTGTCGGCATAGGCACAGCAAGCCAGAAAAATTTATACCAGTTTCGCGTTATTAAATACTGTATCCGTTTTATTGAGTATCAGCTATATAGTCAAGTCTATATAAATCAGCTTGTATCGTATTTGCTCCACTTTAAACCAATACGACTAGACTCTATATAGATAAGCTAAATAGAACATCGAGCGCAAAAGTATGAACGGTGCGTGACGTGCAACTGACGTGGTAAGTTTTGAGCGAACAAACGGCAAACAGATAATTTTTACTTTAATAATCAGATAGATTATACTGTTCTACTTTTAAAATTTTTGTCGAAAACCGTTATATGTCTGTATAATTCACCAAAAAGCGTTATTATGCGGTGCATTAACGGTTTATTATTGATATTTGATAGCATTTACAACCTCGGCGGTTTTATATTTTGTGCTGGCAGCGATTGCTACCGATACTGATATGGACGTTGCGGGCTATCATTATCCCCTATTTATTCCAACGGCAATCCGTTGTACACGCCCGTATTTTGAGGCTCGGTTTGTCTATTACCATTTAATCCTAAGTACTGCTTAATTTTAAGTACTATCTAATCCTAAAGGTGTAATTAACATGGCTACAGATTTACAAGTCACAACCAACAAGCTATCTAACAAAGAAACCCAATTGACAGTTAAAGTACCTGTCGAAAAAATTCAAAACAAAGTCGAAGGCCGTATTCGCCAAGTTGCGAAAACTGCCAAGATTGACGGTTTCCGTAAAGGTAACGTCCCTATGTCACACATCCGCTCTCAGTACGGTGCTGGCATTCAACAAGAAGTTATCAACGATGTGATCCGTGATACCGTTTTTGAAGCGATCAAATCTGAAGACATCCGCGCGGTTGGCATGCCTAACATCGACGACGTAAAACTTGAAGATGATTTCTTGGTTTATCAAGCGACTGTTGAAATCTTCCCAGAAGTAGACGTACAAGGTATCGATGAGATCGAAGTTGAGCGTCATACTGCCAAGGTTGATGAAGCTGACGTTGACACCATGATCGAAAACCTACAAAAGCAACGTGAAGAATTCGTTGAGAAAAAAGGCATGGCTGCAAAAGACAACCAAGTGACTTTTGACTTTGAAGGCTCTATCGACGGCGAAAAATTCGAAGGCGGCTCTGCTGAAGACTTCAAATTGGTTATCGGTAGCAACCAAATGATTCCTGGCTTTGAAGCGGGTATCAAAGGCATGAAAGCTGGCGAAGAAAAAATCATCGAAGTAACTTTCCCAGAAGATTACCAAGCTGAAAACCTAGCGGGTAAAGAAGCTCAGTTCAAAATCAACGTAAAACTGGTTGAAAAATCTAAGCTACCTGAAATCGACGATGCGTTCCTTGAGCTATTCGGCGTAAAAGAAGGCGGCGTTGAAAAACTAAAAGACGACGTACGCAAAAACATGGAACGCGAAATCAAAAACGCTGCGCGTAGCCAAGTTAAGCAAGCGACTTTTGATGCATTGCTAGAAAAGAATGAGTTTGACGTACCAAACGCTATGCTAGAGCAAGAAATCGAGCGTCAACGCAACATGATGATGCAACGTTTTTCTCAGCAGTTCGGCTCTAACGCTGAAAGCTTCGATAAAGACATGCTACCAAATGAGCTATTTGAAGAGCAAGCGCTACGTGCTGCCCGTCTTGGCATCATCGTTGCTCGTGTTATCGATACCAAAGGCTTAGAAGTAGATCAAGCACGCGTTGAAACGTTTATCAAAGAAGCGGCTGAAAACTACGAAGATCCAAGCGAGGTAATCGAGTACTACACCACTGATAAGCAACAGCGCGCTAACATTGAGTCTGTAGTACTAGAAGACCAAGTGGTTGATTATCTAATCGAGCAAGGTAAAGTAACTGACAAAGAAGTGAGCTACCAAGACTTGCTAGCTGCTCAGCAACAGCAGCAGCAAGCGATGTAAGATGATGCTCTGATTATTCATCAGTGTCGTCACATCAGCGCTAATCGGTAACCATGCTTGAGCGATGCCCTAACATTTTGTTGGGGCATTTTTATTGGTGGCTTATATGCTATCTTTATCCATACTTTATAGCAGCTCCCCTTGATAAATCCATACAGACGCCTTATTAATAGGGAGTCATTTATCGTTTGTCACATTAAAACGTTACTATTGCCCCCATAAAAAAGTTACCATTGGTTCAATTATTTTTAGCGACATCTGGTGCTTATTATTTTAGCCAGTTAGTATTATTAAAAGATGGCAACATTTACAATGATAAGCATTAATAAAAGCTTGGCTGTTCGCTAATCTCTATTTCTTTATTTTATGTACTTATAAACAGGACATCTCTATGACAGATTATGATCGTATTACTGCTAACCCGCATTTTGATATGCTGATGAGTGCGCACAATACTGCTCAAAGCGCGCAACACACTCAAAGCGCCCCTCAGGCTGCATTAGTGCCTATGGTTGTAGAACAATCAGCACGCGGTGAACGCTCGTTCGATATTTTCTCACGCCTATTACGTGAGCGCGTTATCTTTTTGACTGGTCAAGTCGAAGACCATATGGCCAACTTGATCGTCGCACAGCTATTGTTTTTAGAAGCTGAAAATCCTGATAAAGATATTCACTTGTATATCAACTCACCAGGCGGCTCAGTAAGTGCTGGTTTGGCTATTTTTGATACCATGAACTTTATCAAGCCTGAAGTATCGACCATTTGCATGGGCGGCGCGTATAGCATGGGTTCATTCCTATTGGCAGCTGGAGAGAAAGGCAAGCGTTATGCCCTAGCCAATGCTCGAGTGATGATTCACCAGCCATCAGGTGGCGCACAAGGTCAAGCAACTGATATCGAAATTAATGCGCGCGAAATTTTAAAAACTCGTGCACGTTTGAATAAGATATTAGCTGAGCGTACGGGTCAGCCAGTAGAAAAAATTGAAAAAGACGTCGAGCGTGATTATTGGTTGGATGCCGAAGAAGCCAAAGAATACGGCTTGGTCGATGCAGTATTAGAGCGTCGCCCTGCTTCTTTATAATTACTGCATAAGAGCACAAGCTTTGATGAGCATCAAAAGCCTGAACGTTATGCGTTTTGGCTTTGATGTCAAAAATCAAAATATTTGTAAGTTTTAAATTTTAGGAGCGCCTTTATATGGCAAAAGATAAAACACCGCATTGCTCTTTTTGTGGCAAAGAAAAAAGCGAAGTAAAACAGCTGATCGCCGCTGATGATGCCAATATCTGTAATGAGTGCATCGAATTGTGTACCGACCTCATTGCAGATACCGACAATGACAATGACGATGCTGATAGCGAGATTGATACCTCTTGGGTCAATAAAAAGCTACCAACGCCAAAAGAGTTGCGTGCCAAGCTCGATGAATATGTCATCGGACAAGACGCTGCTAAGAAAGCACTGGCGGTCGCTGTTTATAACCATTATAAGCGTCTAAAAGTCAGCCAGACTTTAGCCAATGACAGCAAAAAATCTAAGATTGGCGCTGACGATGCCATGGTTGAATTGGCTAAGAGTAACATCTTGCTAATTGGCCCGACAGGCTCTGGTAAAACGCTACTGGCACAAACCTTGGCTCGTCTACTTGATGTACCTTTTGCAATGGCAGATGCGACTACCTTGACTGAAGCAGGTTATGTGGGTGAAGACGTTGAAAACATCGTACAAAAGCTGCTACAAGCGTCAGATTATGATGTAGCTAAAGCTGAGCAAGGCATCATCTATATTGATGAGATTGACAAAATCAGTAAGAAAGGCGACAACCCTTCTATCACGCGTGATGTATCAGGTGAAGGCGTACAGCAAGCCTTGCTAAAGCTTATCGAAGGTACAGTTGCTGCTATCCCGCCGCACGGTGGTCGTAAGCATCCACAGCAAGAGCTGATTCAAGTCGATACCAGTAACATCCTTATCATCGTTGGTGGGGCGTTTGCCGGTCTTGATGCGGTGATTCAGCAGCGTACAGAAAAAACCGGTATTGGCTTCAATGCTGATGTCAGCTCAAAAGACGATAGTAAACGTAGCTCAGATTTGCTACAGCAAGTCGAGCCAGAAGATTTAATCAAGTTCGGTTTGATTCCTGAGCTAATTGGTCGTTTGCCAGTGCTCGCTGCCCTAAAAGAGCTTGATGAAGAAGCGTTGGTGCAGATATTGACGGAGCCAAAGAACGCCTTGGTTAAGCAATATAAGTACTTGTTCGATATGGAAGGCGCTGATATTAGCTTTACCAAAGAAGCGCTTGATGCGATTGCCAAAAAAGCAATGGCACGCAAAACGGGTGCTCGCGGTTTACGCTCTATCGTAGAAAATGCTTTGCTTGATACTATGTATGAGCTGCCGTCTATGAAAGATGCGAAGACCGTGCTCGTCGATGAGGAAGTGATTAATGACGGCAAAACCCCTGAAATTGCTTAATTTAAAATGCCTTAATTTATAGTTCAACGATGACAGCTAATTACTTAATTGGCTGTCATCAAAAAAAGCGTCTGGCATTATGCTAAGACGCTTTTTTTATGTCTGGTCATTTTTAATAATAGAGTCAAAATATCTTAGAAACGTGACGGTATTGCTGATATCAATTTTTTGTCGCCTCTGTCTGCGCAGGCACAGCAAGCAAGAAAAATTGATATCAGCAGTGCGTCATGGTTCGATATTGCTTTTCACTGACTATAAGTGGCTCAAAAAATGACAGCTGCGTTTATCAATCGCAGGCAGCTAACCTTATAAACCATGCTAAGGTAAAGTGACTTTTTATGCGGTCTCCTTAGTGATGACCAAAGTTACGACCAAACCTCCCAAATCAATGATACAAAGGATTGTTTATCATGCTTAACAACGTTACTTCTATAGCAAGCTCCCTGCGTCAGCACCTACCTTTTTCTGCTAATAAAGATCATGATATTGCCCCTTATTATCGCAATCATGTTGCCGCCATTACCGGTGCAGGATCTGGTATGGGTCGTGAGCTTGCCATTCATTTAGCACAAATGGGCTGTCATGTCGCGCTATCCGATATCAATCCCGAGCAGTTAGCCCAAACCAAAGAACTGCTCGTCGGTTATGATGTCAAAGTCACCATGACCGTACTCGATGTCTCAGACAATAAAGCAGTGCAAGCATGGGCAGACGATGTCATGAGCGATCACGGCAAAGTAAACTTTATCTTTAACAATGCAGGCGTAGCGCTATACTCGACCGTAGAAGGTAGCAGTATCGATGAGCTGGAATGGGTCATGGATATCAATTTTTGGGGCGTGGTCTATGGCACCAAGGCATTTTTACCCTTAATCAAAAATAGCGTCAAAGAAAGCGAATCAACTAAAAGTGGTAAAGACAGCAAAGCACGCCAGTTTACTGAGCACGGTCACATTATTAATATCTCAAGTCTCTTTGGTTTGACCGCTCAGCCTTCGCAATCTGCCTATAACTCTAGCAAATTTGCGGTACGTGGCTTTACCGAGAGCCTGCGTCAAGAGCTGAATATTCAGTGCTGCGGCGTCTCAGCCACTTGCATCCATCCAGGTGGCATCAAAACCAATATCGCTAATAGTGCGCGTGGTAATGACAGCATCAGTGACCTCGGCATGCGGGGTGGCAGCAAAGCGATCAGTAGTTTTAATAAATTTTTAAAGTTTGATGCCAGTGAAGCGGCTTGGATCATTCTGCAAGCCGCCGCGACCAATCAGCCACGCTGCTTGATCGGTAACGATGCCAAAATAATCGACGCCGTACAGCGCGTGTTTCCATCAAGCTATAGCAAGATACTGAATGACGTCCATAAGCTGTCACGCAAATTCAAAGGCAAGAAACCTGCCAGAACTGGTGCTCGTAAATCGGCCTAGTAGCTATAAGATAAAGATTAAGACGGTCAAAAAAGCCCCGCTACACTAGCAGGGCTTTTTTGATTTTTAGCCTTATCGAAATATCAAAAAGGTCAAATAGTCCTTGAGGATTAAGGCAGTTTCATATCACCATCAACTAACCAGCCCAGACGACGCATCATATAAGCGACGACGCCAGCAATCACCGCAGGCAATACGAACATCAATAAAATAATCGCTGTCCACAGTTGAGCGCTACTCATAATCTCTTGTGACGCTTCAATGACCCCAAACACCCCGACCAGTCCAGCAGTGCCCATACCCGCGCCTGTCGCCGTACACGCCAAGCCAAAGCCTACCGTGGCGATAGGACCGACGATGGCACTAGCGACAACAGCAGGCAATAAGACCACAGGTTTTTTCAGCACATTGGGGATTTGCAGCATGCTCGTGCCTAGACCCTGAGATATTACACCGCTAACTCCATTGTCTTTGAAACTGGCAACGGCAAAACCAATCATATGCGCCGCACAACCAACCACAGCAGCGCCACCTGCTACACCACCAAGTCCAATCGCGATACAAATGGCAGCGCTTGAAGTGGGCATTGTCAGCAAAATACCGACCACGACTGCGATAACAATGCCCATTAGTAATGGCTGTAACTCAGTGGCTGCTTGAATACCTTGACCAATAGCAGCGACAGCCGCAACGATAGGCGGATTAAGCAAGGCGCAAACTGCCAATGCGACGGCACAGACCAATAGTGGCACTAGGAGAATATCAAGTTTGGTCTTGCCAGCGACCCAAGTACCAGCGCGATAAGCAAATACTGAGGTCAAATATGCGCCAATAGGATTGCCGGGTAAAGCCACGAATGTCGCTGGTCCACCCACTTGCGGGGTAAAAAGCGTGCCTGCCATCAACGCTTCAGAGTGCGCACCAAGCATCCCTGCGACCAAGCAGCTGAGCATAACCAAAGTCGGTGCTTTGAGATAATACGCAATGCCCACACCGATACCAGCCCCCATTAATATAGAGGCCAATTTCCCGACCGCGATGAGTGCTGGCATGTCTAACCAACCACCGATTTGTGAGATGATCAGACCAGCAATCAATGTGACAAATAGCCCTAAAGCCATACCAGTAAAGGCATCGATGAAATACTTTTGGAAAAACGCTTTTATCAAGCCGTTAGGCGGTGTTGCTGAATCAGAGACAGTCATAGCCACGCTCTTTATGAAATTTTTGATGAGAGATGATAAACCAACAGAAAAAGTAACTTTGCTAAAAAACAGAGATAAAAAAAACGCCATTGCGACGCTTTTTTTATTAGTAATAAATGAGTATGGCAGCTATTAGACTCAACTTAGCGGCGCTGCTCAACAATAATAGAATCAATGCCATTATTTTGTAGGCGCTGCTGAGCGGTAGTGACCGCTTGACGATTATTCATTGGGCGCGAAATAACCTGATAGATAGGCAAGCCATTGCCTGTGGTGTTTTTGACCACTCTCGCATCTACACCTGCCATCAGCACTTGGGCACGGCGACGATCGGCTTCATCAGCATCACCGAAGCTATTAATCTGCAAGATATAAGTCGCTGCAGGCTTCGCAGGTTGAATACTAGCCGTACTCGCCCCTGCGTTATTGGTACGATTTGCTGTATTGCCATTAGCTGGCGCACTATCATAGGTAGCGTCTTCTTCAACGATAACAATATCATCGCTATTATTGCTCGTGCCAGCATTGCTACCACGGCTCGGCTCGATAGAGGTGCTTTCAGAAATACCGAAGTTACCCGTATCATCATTGCGACTGGCTGAGTTGTTCTCTGGTTGAGTAACGACGACGTCCGGTTCAAAAGCACCGATACTACCCAAGCCATCATTACCTGTCTCACTGATATTTTCATCAGGAATAGTGGCCATCTCTTGATTGGGCAAGATATCGTAGAACTCGTAATCGCTATTATCAGTATCAGTATCGATGCGAGGCTCTACCTGACGATCAGGATCATTGCCAGCAGTGCTATCAGCGGGGCTGAAATCGAATAATGGCGAAAGGTACAAAAATACCCCGATCATTAAGGTCAATACTGCCCCGACAAACATCCATAATAAACCTGATACGCTACTTGATTTGCGCTTTTCGGTCGCGCCTTTAGGTTTTTTGGCTAGCATGGATCTCTTTCTCCCTACTGAATCTATCATTATCGAATTATTGCTATCGGTCGCCTATACTCATTCTACATGTTAGAAAATTACCACATGTTAGAAAGACGCTACATGTTAGAAAGTTATTACATGCTAGACGGTGCGGATAGCCCTAATAAACTAAGCCCATTGGCCAATACTTGGCGTACTGCTTTAGACAAACGCAGACGTGCTTGCATCAATTCAATCTCTTCCTGACTTGGTGTTTCGCCTGAAGTTAAGCTCACCGGTAAAATACGATTGGTATCGTACCAGCCATGGAATAGCGCTGCCAACTCTTTTAGATAGTTGGTCAGTACATGCGGCTCATAGCCGGTCGCCGCTCGTAGCAGTGTCGCTGGATAGGCCGCTAAGAGTTTGATGAGCTCATCTTCGCTAGGCGCTGTCAGCAGGTTTTGATGCTGTGCACCTATCAAATCGTCTACCACCAGACCACTGGCTTCTAGCTTTTCTAATACGCGGCAAACCCGTGCATGCGCATATTGAATATAATAAACCAAGTTGTCTTTGCTTTGTGATTTGGCAAGCTCTAAATCAAAGTCAATATGCACTTCAGGCTTACGTGCCACATAATAGAATCTCGCAGCGTCATTACCGACTTCTGCACGCAGCTCACGCAGAGTCACAAACTGACCTGAACGCGATGACATTTGTACTTTTTCACTACCGCGCCATAGCGCCACGAACTGTACCAGTACCACATCGAGGCGTTCTGCATCAATTCCCAAAGCTAATAAAGCCGCTTTTACCCGTGGCACATAACCATGGTGATCCGCGCCCCAAACGTTGACGACTTTATCAAAACCACGATCAAACTTATTCTTATGATAAGCAATGTCAGAAGCAAAGTAAGTAGATTGTCCATTAGCACGGCGTACCACACGGTCTTTTTCATCACCAAAGTCAGTCGATTTAAACCAAATATTGCCGTCTTTTTCGTACAGATAACCTTTGTCATCTAAAACTTGTAGTACTGGCTCAATCTCGCTATCGATCGATCTTTCGCTAAACCAACACTCGTAACGCACACCAAAGTCATTTAAGTCGTCTTTAATATCAGCCAAAATACTGCTTAATGCGGCATTTAAAAACAGCTCATAGCCATCGCCAAGCAATGCTTTACTATTGGCAATCAAACCATCGATATGGGCTTCTTTATCACCTGATAGCAAAACTTTTTCGCCATCGGCATTGATTTCAAACTGTGCATCTTCTGTCGCATCTTTAGCAACGTCTGCAAAACTATGCACGTAGCTAGTGCCATGCTGTACTTTTAGCGTTTGAGCGATATCACTGACATAGTCGCCTTGATAACCATTAACGGGAAACAGTATTTCCTCGCCGTTGGCTTCTAGATAACGCAGATACGTACTGGTCGCTAAGATGTCCATTTGACGGCCAGCGTCATTGACATAATATTCGCGGGTGACGTCATAGCCAATCGCTTCTAGCAGGTTTGACACGCTCATGCCAAATGCAGCACCACGCCCGTGACCGACATGCAAACTAGACGTTGGATTGGCAGAGACAAACTCAACTTGAATTTTTTGCCCTTCAAACTGATCACTTAAGCCAAAACGATCTTGCAAGTTAAAGATATCGTCTAACACTGCAAATTTGGCTTCAGCGTTTAAAAAGACATTGATAAACCCTGGCCCTGCGATTTCTATTTGGCGAATGTCTTGATTTTCAGGCAAGGCATTGACGATTTTTTCGGCAAGCTGGCGTGGATTGGCCTTGGCAGCTTTGGCAGCAGTAAGCGCGATATTACTGGCAAAATCACCATGGCTTAAGTCTTTCGTACGGGTGATTTGGCTGTTGTTTTGCCAGTCAGCAGGTAGTGTGCCATCGGCTTTTAAGGTATGAATAGCATCGTTGAATAGTGATGCAAGTGTATCAATTTGGGCTTGTGACATAAGGATTTGAACTCAGTTAAATAAACAACAAAAACGGTGTAAAAATGTGGCGAATGCGAGCAGTCGATAACTGCCCATTATAATAGCGACCGACATTGCAAGGGATAAAATAGTACAAAAGGATAAGTAACCTGTAAATATAACAATCTTTGCGCTTTATTGCACCATTTGCACCAAAATTAGCACTAAAATCTTACGGTTATAACAGTTAACGCGAGTAATTTATGCAGCTAAAAGGCCTACCTATGCTATCGTTCATTATAAATCCCAAAGAGACGGTATAAATAGGCTGCAATTTAAGATGGGCCATGAACAGTTAGCCCTGCTAATTGTAGCGTTACTGTTGTCAACTCATTAGCATCAGTTTATACCCACTTGCTTCCGCGTTATAATGATGCTTTGTATTTTTCCCTTCTATTTAATTTTCATTTATTGTTTTATTTATTACTGCTCATTATTTGAGGGTGATACGCTTTTCTTAGGGCGATTTCTATCAAAGAAACCATAGAATGATAACGTTAAATAGACGGTATGTTGCCACTTTATAGGATTATGCCATGTTTGCCATTGCCGCCAGTACCGTCACCAGTTGGGGACTATACGTATTATTACCTATATTCATTGCATTTTTATTCTTTATTGTTTGGGATATCTCTAAAAAATCTGAAGCTGGGCGAGCAGGTACTTTTTGGATTTTCTTGGCACTGGGTGCGGGCTTTGTAGGATTTTTACTCAAGATATTATTAGAAGTCGCTTTTAAGAAGTGGCTCATTTAATTCGGGCATATCTTCACCTTCCAATGATGAATCATAAACACCTAGCTTGTTACTAGGGTTAGCAATGACTTGTGCAAGAGGTCTATTCATGGCAGATACTAATAGCGCTCTACCTCTTGGCAATCAAGGTCGCGCGCATTGGTGCTGGATACCCTTCCATGGTCTTAGTCGAATCATTGGGATCTAAGAAGTCTGCTAGCGAGTGATAGGTCATCCACTCTGTTTTACGCTGCTCTTCCGTCGATGTCACTGCCACATCCACGCAGCGCACGTCTGAGAATCCTACTTTTTCTAGCCAGCCTATTAATGCTGCCACTGACGGTAAAAAATACACGTTATTCATTTGCGCATACCTATCGTGCGGCACCAGCACGGTATTGGCATCGCCCTCGATGACCAACGTCTCAAGCACCAACTCACCGCCTTTGACGAGCTGACCACGTAGCTGCTGTAAATGCTCAAAAGGCGACTGACGATGATAAAGCACGCCCATGCTAAACACCGTATCAAACAACTGGCTATGCGCAGGTAAGGCTTCTAGCGGCACGGGAATATAGTGCGTGCGATAACGGCCTCTGTCCTTAGTATGAGTATGAGCATCTGCCGTACCAACGAAATGACGAATCGCCATAAACTGATGGTAAAACAAGCATGACGGGTCAATGATAATGACCGTATCCGCGCCAGCACCTGCCATACGCCAGCCGTGATAACCAGAGCCACCGCCCACATCTAATACTCGGCGACCTTTTAACTCACCCAAATGCGGTGCGACCCGTTGCCACTTCCAGTCACTGTGCCACTCAGTGTCAATCTTAATACCTGATTCATCATCGCCAATCTGACCGCCGATCTGAAATGGCCCTTTACGCCACGGCATCAATTGCTTTAGTAGTGCCATTGCTTGCTTACGCTCAGACTCATTGAGACTGGTATCAATAGTCAATGTGTCGCTGTTTAGATCGACATTGTTGACGTTTAGATTTGGCAAACGAGCGACTGATGCTTGGTAGGCAGGCGCATGCGCATAATTGGCTTTGTCTTTGATCTCATTTAACCATGTTGGTAATTGCTTAAGCCATTCATAAGCGATCGGCTGCTGTTGCGCCAGCTCTAGTAGGGTTAGATATAATTCACGTTCGGCGTTGATGATAGTGTCGTTGAGCATAAAAGCAGGTTACCGTGTTGATTGAAAAATAACTGTATTAAAGATAAGGATTATTTAAACGCCACAATAGAGACAAAGTTCAAAAACTGAAACCACGTCAGATGACGCTTAAAACCAACATCACTCAAGCGTGCATGATGCTCATCTAAGGTATCAGTAATAAGGACGTTTTCTAGCGCGTTACGCTTTCCGCTAATTTCCATCTCGGTATAGCCATTCGCACGTTTAAAGTCGTAATAACGCTCAACCAACCACGCGTCATACTGCTCATCAAACGCATGGGTTTTTTCAGTCAGTACCAATATGCCACCTTCACTTAATGCCGCATAAATCTTCTCTAGCACTGCCACTCTATCGGCAGCTGGCAAAAACTGTAGCGTTAAGTTCAGAATTACCATATCGCATGGCTCAAGCTTGACGTCGCGAATGTCAGCAGTGATGACTTCGATATCATGCTCAGGATAATTCTCACTCAGTAGCGTGGTCGCCTCTGTCGTCATCGCCGGTGAAATATCAATCGCTTTAATCTGCAAGTCTTGCGGCTCAAACTCGCCTGCCAAGGTCATACTTGCGGCACCAAGTGAGCAGCCCAAATCATAAATGCGACTGACACGCTGACCATTATCATCCTGCTGGCGATATTTACAATGACGACGAGCAAAGATAGGTAGCATCGCGAGCACTTGACCATAACCAGGCACACTGCGACGAATCATATCAGGGAAACAAGCCACCACTTGCTCATCGAAAGAAAAGCGCGCTGCTTTATCGAGTGGCGTGGTGAACGGTTTGTCAAATAGGGTGTCATGTTTGATAGCAGACTTGGATTGGCTCATGGTGCGACTCGTTTTTGGATAATAGAACTTAAAGTAGGAAATAATTGATAGTCTTGCTTGTCATTATTTAGTTAAAAGCTGCTCAACGTAGCAAAAGCCCATTATAACATTACTGTTTGTTACTTATCGCGGTCAGATGCCCTGCTAAGCTGATTAGGTAGCGCTAAGGGTAATAAATTCTTCAAAGCAATAAGTCATTGAAAAATGACGCCATTGCATCCAAATAAAGACCTTAGCCCATCTCTATAACAACATCTATAATAATAGGAAAAATTATGCAAACCATTATATTAGGCGGTGGCTGTTTTTGGTGCACCGAATCAGTATTTTTATCTGTAAAAGGCGTGAAATCTGTCGTTTCAGGCTACATGGGCGGTGACGCGGTATCTGCCAACTATGAGGCAGTCTGTAGTGGTACGACAGGACACGTTGAAGTCATCAAGGTTGAGTTTGATGACTCTATCGTCCCGCTAGAAGTCATCCTAGATGTTTTCTTTGCCACTCATGATCCCACCACGATGGATCGTCAAGGCAATGATGTCGGTAGCCAATATCGCAGTGTCGTGTTTTACACCGAAGAAGATCAAAAACCAACCGTCGACCGTACCATTAATAAATTGCGTGATATGGGTGTCAATGTGGTCACAGAAATACATCCTGCTGTTGAGTTTTATCAAGCAGAAGAGACCCATCAAGACTTCTTTAATAGAAATCCGGGACAGGCTTATTGCAACTTCGCTATACCGCCAAAGCTTGCCAAATTGCGTAAAGAGTTCAGTAAATACATGGTGAGCTAAGCAAAACGTTAAATAAGAAACTGCTGAAAAAGCATAGTTCTTAGAGCGATTTTTAATCATAGCCAAACGCTTATTATATAAGTGTTTGGCTTTTTAATATCTTTAGCATCATCACCCAAAAGATTATTATAAAAATAACTAATAATATGAACCTTAACCAATAAAGGCTAACGTATGAACCCTGAATTTTGGCAAACGCGCTGGCAAGAGAAACGCATTGGTTTTAATCAGTCTCAAGTGAATCCGTTATTAACGAAGTGCTTTAGCCATTTAAACGTGCCCGCTGGTGGTCGAGTATTTGTGCCTTTATGTGGTAAGTCGATTGATATGGCATGGCTAGCAGCACAGGGCTATAATGTCGTTGGCGTTGAATTGGTTGAGACAGCCGTACAAGAATTCTTTACTGAGCAAAATATCGTGCCTACTGTATATCAGCATGCGGATAATCCAACCATTAAATCCTATCAAGGTCAGCTGGCAGGACGAACCATCACGCTATGGGTCGCTGATATTTTTGCGCTATCGGCTGAGGATATTGGCTTTGTCGATGCGGTATACGATAAAGCGGCATTGATTGCCTTACCAGCCAATATGCGTGTGAAATATAGCGAGCAAGTGCGACAGCTTAGCGATACTGCTGATAAAAAATTTGCACCGCAATTATTAATCACGCTCAATTATGATCAAAGTAAAAAGAATGGACCGCCCTTCTCCATCAGTAGCGAGCAAATACAGCAATACTATGGCGAGCACTATCAAATTAACGAACTGATAAATGAACCTGCTACTATTGGCTCCGCAGCTGAGCTAAAAGTCACTGAGCATGTTTGGCTGTTGAATTAAACATAAGCTTAATTATCGCAGTGATTCAATAGTGATTAAGCGACGATTAAATCATAACGGAGAAACCTAATGAAAGTTCTAGTTAGTCTCGTAAGCTTAATCGCTTTTTTACTGGTGGCGTTACCCGGTCCGCTTTATAAATATGGCATCGTCGATTTGGGTACCGCCTTTACAGGATTTAAATTCGGTGTGTTTGCCGGAATTGCCGCCCTTATCTTGCTCGTTTTACAAATGATATTTAAACGCAAAACAGTGACTCTTGGTAGCACGGTAATAGCGCTGCTACTGTCGGCTATTGCCATAGCTATGCCGCTTAGCATGATGAATAAAGGCAAAAGTGTACCGCCTATTCACGATATATCGACCGACTTGATCAATCCACCTAAGTTTGAGGCCATTGCCCCACTACGCGCTGATGCACCAAATCCCGTTGAGTACGCAGGGGAAGCAACTGCAAAACAACAGCTTGACGCCTATCCGGATCTGCAAACCTTAACCTATACGCAATCACAATCTGAATTGGTCAAGGCAACTGAACAAGCCGTCAATAATTTAGGCTGGGAATTGGTAAATAGCGATGCGGATAAAGGCATCATTGAAGCGACAGATAGTACGATGTGGTTCGGCTTTAAAGATGATGTCGTCGTACGTATTACAGATAATGGCAGTGAGCATCTGCTTGATATTCGCAGTAAGTCACGGGTTGGCGGTAGTGATTTGGGTAAAAATGCAGAGCGCATTCATAACTTTATTAATGAGTTGGATGGGGTTTTGGAGGAGTAGTTGGGTTTTAGTGAAAATAAAGATCTACTAAGATGCTAGGCATTTTGACATTAGACGTTTCCATCCAAAATCCTCTCCTAACCTCACGCCAGCGTCCATTTATAGTAACTGAGTGCTTCGATACCTTTTCTTTACTATTTAGATTGGTTACTCTAAGTCCATACTGCCTTAACCAGTTCTGCATCCTTTTTTAATGACCACTTTGACGTTTATAGGACATTTTCATGCGTTTGACTCCAGTTTCTATTTTATCGCTACTTAACCTCGCTGTTGGTTTGAGTTTTGCTAGCACTGCCCAAGCCGCCCGACCAGAAGCACCAAACTTGTCTAATGCCGAGCTACAACAATGTCTAGATGGATTAAAAAACTCTAGTAAGTTTAGCGGAGTTGATGGTTATACCTTTAACAACTATCGCCCAAGCCAGCCTGATCCGAGCGTCATTCAATCGTTGAACTATCAACCAGAGTTTCAAAAAGACGTTTGGGATTACCTCTCATCACTGGTCGATAGCGAGCGTGTAGAAGACGGTATTCGTGCCAAGCGCCAGTGGGCAGATACTTTGCGTAAAATCGAATCACGCTACGGGGTCAAAGCCGAGCATGTGCTAGGCGTCTGGGGTGTTGAGTCAAACTTCGGTCAGACATTGGGCAAAAAGCCGTTGTTTGAATCCTTAGCGACGCTGTCTTGTTTTGACCGTCGTCAGAGCTACTTCCAAGGTGAATATGCCAATGCGTTAAAAATCGTCCAAAATGGTGATATCGCGCCAAGTGATATGACTGGCTCATGGGCAGGTGCTTTTGGGCAAACGCAGTTTATGCCGAGCACCTTTTTGGAATTGGCCGTAGACTTTGATGGCGATGGTCGTCGCGACTTGGTTAATAGCGTGCCTGATGCCCTAGCCTCTACCGCTAACTTCTTGGACAATCGTGGTTATCGTACTGGCGAGCCGTGGGGTTACGAGGTCAAATTGCCCAGTGGTTATTGGGCCGCGTCTGACCGAAAAAACAAAAAGTCTATCAGCCACTGGCGCGATCAAGGTCTAACGCTCGCCAATGGCAGTCCATTGCCTTACGACTTGAATAGTGCAGGATTACTATTACCTGCAGGCGCTGAAGGTCCTGCTTTCTTAGTGGGTAAAAACTTCGATACGTTTTATTCGTACAATGCGTCAGAGAATTACGCTTTAGCCATCGCGCATTTATCAGACCTAATCACTAAAGAAGACAGCAGCAAAACTGACTTTGTCACTGCTTGGCCTACCGACGATCCGGGTATCAGTCGCCAGCAAGCAAAAGACATTCAGCAAGCGCTGTTAAATGCTGGTTATGATATTGGTGAAGTCGATGGCATTATTGGAGATAATACTCGCACTGCGATTCAGCAGTACCAAACCAGTAAAGGCATCTTCCCCGCTGATGGACGCGCAGGACAGAAATTTTACCGTTCAATCATTGGAAATGCAGGAAACATAGCTCTAAGAAATACACAATATGGCAATCAATATGGTCAACCAGCGAACAGTCAGCCTTTACAGCCTGCCTCTGCTGATCGCATGGGACAGTTGATTCAACAACAGACGAGCACTCCCAACACTTACTCACCTCAGTCATCGGCTCGACCATCAAGTTCTGGCAATACGCGTTATCGCCGCGTGACGAGTGCTGATGGTAGCGTGAAGCTCGTACGTGTTGATGAAGGTTCATAGTATTAGGAAATGTCCTCATTTTTATTACCATTTTTAAAATGAGGACATGCGCTAAGTTTGTGATAAACCTAATTGTTATGGATTAAAAAAAGCCACGCTAATATGATTAGCGTGGCCTTTTTTTTGTAAAATCGATTAATATAGAGGTCGATTATCTACTAAAATTATTTATACGATCGGTGGTGGATTGGGTTTACCATTATCACCATCCCAATTTTCACGGGCTTTATCATCCAGATCCGCAGGCGTCTTCGGCTCCCATTTACCATTTTCTTTCCAAGTATCGTCGCCCCAATCTTCGTCTTCCTGTTTTTTGTCCCAATCTTTATAGGCTTTACTAGGGTCGATGCCACGGCGCTTCATATCTGCCACTTGCTCTTCTAGCGTGTGATACTGTTCAGCATCGTGCATGGTTTTCTCTAGACCATCAATCTCTTTTCTTAACTCGTCATGTTTATCATTACTCATGATAGTGCTCCTTAATCAGTCAATATTATTATGCGCTTTTATGTTTGTCGTTTTTACGGTAGATAAGTTTATATAGGCTAGTACACCATTTGAACCGTTTTTATCTCAATAACTATTGTTCCAATAACCAATATCATAAAATATTTTTTACGTTAATGAGCTTTATTATCAAGAGTCTTGGCTAAATTCACAACCGTTACCGCGTATGCTTTGTATTACAAAACGTAGTAGGAAGCACAGGAAATCCGTTGACAATCCTTACCATGCCATTGATTAAAGCTTCTGATGACCATCACTGAGTCCGAATGGCCGGTTGTTTATTTTTTAATAGGTTTTGAGCATAGAAAGTTAATTTCCACAATTCTTGCGAGACCCGCGTACCATAAGTCGTTAACTGTATCCAGTTAGCCGCGACCAGCTGGCGTTGCAAATGGTTCAGGTCCTTTTGGGAGATTTGACAGCGTGCTACGGCGTGTACATTGGGCATCTCTTGTTTGATGTCATGCTCAGCCTTGGAGGCGATGAGACGATTCATGGCACTTTGTAAACCGTAACTTGAGAAAGTTGCAGGTATCTTCATCAGCGTGCACAATATCTCCTGCCAACTTAATGTCATCGACCTAGTGACATCTGTCAAGTTGCCACCGGCATAGGCTTGCGCGCTATACTGAATCACAAAAGTGTCTGTCAAGACGATCGGCTTGCTGACACTATCCGCAACATCCCCTCCATCGACAACACCGCTATTTTGTTTCAGTGGCGTATTCATAGGAGGCCGAGAGATTATCGAATCAGGTGAAGCTTGTTTGATTAATCTTATCGATTCCTCGCTGACCTTTAACCACACGTCTTTTACACTATAGTGAATCACCATATTATGGTAGGCCTGGATAAGCAGTTGCTCGATATCTGTATCCGCATCATAGTAATGAACATGCTTGGCTTGCTGGGTGACTGTGTTGATGAACTCTTGCAACTGCCGACTGATATCTGCACCCTGATGATGCTTTTTGACTAATATTAGTAAGGGTTTGAGTTTGGCTTTGGCATTCAAATAGCTTAAATGCATTTGACTGACACCGGTATTTTGTACTGTGCCGTAGCTATCCCCGACCACCATTAACGCATAATCGCACGCATCGATGCATTGGCGGCCATACAACGAGGCTTTTGGCAATTTGCTGGAGACATCGTAGGTTAGAAATGCGCGCGCCTGAAAAAAAACCGCCAAACTGTCCAGCATTAGCAACTGATCGTTGTCAGCGCATATGACATGAATGTGATAACGACGGTTTGGCAAAATAACCTCTGCGCTTGGGGGATGACAGGAATAAATATGAACGTAAAAATAGCACAAATATCATGTCTTGCACAGCCCAGCATAATCCTATGGAGGTACGCTCAGCTTATTTTATAATCAGGTCTATGCTGTCTAATACAGATATAGCAAGATGGTTATAAACAGTTTTTTCTTCGCCTATCAATGTCAACACTTACTAGGCCGTATCTTCATTTTGAAAATAGTAATAAAGATAAGAAAAACAGCATAGATAATATCAAGATGTTGACCAGCTATTTAGCGCCGTTTGGCAAGATTTAGCTATTTTGACTCATCTGGTTGCTTCCTTTCAGACATGATCAATTGAATTTAGGACACGCCCTTAGTATTTAGGACACGCCCTTAGTATAGTACTGTAAGCACGTCTCTTTACCCAGTAAGCGCTGTAGTAGCATAACCAACTTATCATCATATTTGGTCGCATAAAAAGTCAACGGAGGTCGATTTTTTTTACCTGTCTCCCTACCTTCTATACCATCATTTTTCGCACGACTATCAAGTAAGGCAGACAACTGGTTTGCAACCAAGAGTTGCTTGACCCGCTCAGCGATCGCTTGTCCTGAGTCCACCACTTGTATCGATAGTTGCTGCTGCGCAATCTCATCCAACAAGAATGCTTTAAAAAATGGATAATGGGTACAGCCTAGTACCAACTGATCCACTCCATCTTGTGCAAATATCTGTAGCTGCTGCCGTAACCGCTTCGCAGTCTCACAATTCTCTGGCATACCTGCCTCTACCCAAGGTACCAACTGTGGATCGAAATATTTGGTCACTAGTGTGCGATTAGGACTGGCAATAGCAGTAATGACTTCATTCAGTAACATGCCATTCAAAGTTGCTTTGGTAGCCAATACAGCAACGTGTTTGCTCTTACTGGCCAACACTGCTGGCTTGAGCGCTGGTACCAAACCGACGATAGGCAACTGCGGATAACATCGTCTAGCTGTCTCTAAAGCATAGGCAGAAGCACTGTTGCAGGCAATCACAATGAGCTTGCAGCCCTGCTGATACAGCCACTCTACTGCTGTCAGGGTCAATGCTTCGATATCTTCACTATCACGATTGCCATACGGCACATGCAAGGTATCTGCATAATAAATATAACGCTCGGCAGGCAGTTGCTGAGCTAAATGCAGATAGACAGACAGACCGCCTATACCAGAATCAAATAAGCCAATCGGGGCATTGCGCTCTTTATTAATCATAGCTTGGCTAACCGAAGTGGCATTTTTAGCGGTATCAATAACAGGTTTTTTAGAATCTCGCTTTTCAACGGCAATCGATGGCCTCTCAACTACGTTTAACAGATTGGTTGCAGCAATATTCATCGGTACGCTACCGCTGTCTTCATATCGATACCTTCATTTTGATAGCAATTTTCAAATGTTACTCTTAATATAAAACATTACCCTTAATGTAGAATACTACTCTTAATATAAATAGAAAGGCAGCTTATCGCAATAATAAATAAGACTTAGTAATAATTAGCCAGTTGGCATAGAAAGCTCGTAAGATCGACCACCACTTTGCAAGGTTAGTATCGTCTCACCTTTTTGCTCTGTCAGCTCACCGATTTCAGTCAAATGATAAAAAACATTACGACCGATTAATGCAGTCAAGCCGTTTCTGACTGGCATATAAGGTCTTACTTGCACGTCAGATTGGTCGTCAGTAGTACCATCAAGGCTATAAGCCCGTAAAGTAATTGGATGCTCGTCATCTAAACGTACCACATCACCAGTCGTTGTGGTAAATTCTAGCCAGCTATTATTAGCTTCATCGACGATACCGACATCATTAATCAATAATGGTGCATCTTCTACCTGAATGCGAAGTTTTTGTACGGGTGTCTTTAAAAAATACTCTGCTACGCCATTATTTTCTTCTTTCCATAAGATAGTGGCAAATAAGCTCACCAATGACTCTCTGGTCATTTGTCCGCCTTCATGCCACCACTCACCGTTGGCTTTAATCACCAAATCCATATCATCCACTTGTTCAGGGTGCCATTTTTCCAGTGGTGGTATCGCTCTTCCCTCGCGTGTGCCTGCGGCAGACTTTAAATACTGGTTAAGTGCTTTCATCGGATTTTGGTTGGATGCCACGTGCTGTGGGCTATTAGCGCTGCTTTGTATATTATTATCCATCTTACTATTATCATTACTCATCAGTTGATCCTTTACCTAGTAATTAAAGTTTGGCAAATCTGTTATTACTATAAATTTTAGTTTCGGGTATGATGAGACCATATCAACATTATACCTTTGCTACATGAATTTCACCTTAACACTGATACTCGTAAATGCGTATCGTGTTTATAGGACTTTTCTTTTATAATGAGTAACGATTTTTTATTGAAACAGTCAAGTGAGCGTTGCATTAACAACACATTTTAGCTGATGTGTTAATAGTTTTTCATTAACTGGGTTTAGTTTAATAGCAACGTTGTCAATTGATGCCGCAAAGACAGTTTCTGTCGAGCAGCCATATGTCTGAGTGAAATTAGCGCCGCAAGCCTTATTATGCAATTGTTAAGCTAATGATGCCCTGAGATAAGCCACTAAAAGTTTAGGAGTAGGTATGCAAGAGCAAGACAATCAAAAGCCAGTCGTCGACGGTGATAGCGTTCACACTGATGCACCAGTCGCGACAGATACGGCCAAGCCAGACACCACAACACCAGAGTCAACGACGCTGACCAAAGAAGCGCCAGCTGAAGAAGTTGCTGTCGAAACCGCCGACCTCGATAAAGCAGAGACCAATGAAGCTGCGACAGAAAAAGCAGTCGAAACGGTCGCCGTGGATAAAGAGCCTGCTGAGAAAGTAGCGGTCGAAAAAACACCTGAGCCAGTAGTAGAACCTGTCGCGGCAGAGCCTGAGATTGAGCGCGAATCCATGGAATTTGACGTTATTATCGTTGGCGGTGGACCTGCTGGTCTATCTGCTGCGATTCGTCTGCGTCAGCTCGCTATTAAAGCTGGCAACGATGAATTTATGGTTTGTGTGGTCGAAAAAGGCTCTGAATTTGGTGCGCATACCTTATCTGGCGCTGTTATCGAGCCACGTGCTTTAAATGAGCTGATACCAGACTGGAAAGAAAAAGGCGCACCGCTAAACGTGCCAGCCACCGAAGATCGCTTCTACTACTTAAATTCAGCCACACGCTCTACTAAAGTGCCAGATCCTTTGATTCCAGCACCGATGCACAATGACGGTAACTATATTGTCTCGCTAGGTAATGTGGTTCGTTGGTTAGCAGTACAAGCTGAAGAGCTAGAAGTCATGATGTTCCCAGGCTTCCCAGCTGATGATATTTTGTATAACGACGATGGTTCGGTACGCGGTATCTTAACTGGTGATATGGGTGTCGCCGCCAATGGCGAAGCCAAGCCAAGCTTTGAACCCGGTTATGAGCTGCTTGCCAAATACACTATTTTTGCCGAAGGCAGCCGTGGTCATCTAGGCAAACGCTTAATCAGCCGTTTTGATCTTGATAAAGACTCAGATCCTCAGCATTACGGTATTGGTCTAAAAGAATTGTGGGAAGTTGTCCCAGAGAAGCACGAGCAAGGCGTGGTCATGCACGGACTTGGCTGGCCATTGACCGAAACGGGCTCTACTGGTGGGTGGTGGTTATACTTCGATGAAAACAACCAAGTCAGTTTTGGTCTCGTCGCAGATTTGTCCTATCACAACCCATACATGTCACCATTTGATGAAATGCAGCGCCTAAAGACGCATCCTGTCATTAAAAATGTACTCGAAGGTGGTAAGCGCATTTCTTACGGTGCTCGTGCTTTGACTAAAGGTGGCTTAAACTCACTACCAAAATTCACCTTCCCAGGTGGTGTATTGGTCGGTGATGATGCTGGATTCTTGAACCCAGCAAAAATCAAAGGCACGCATACGTCAATGAAGTCAGGCATGCTGGCAGCCGAAGCTATTTTTGAAGCATTACAAGCAGATCGTCAGCATGATGAAGTGATTGCTTATACCACCATGTATAAAGAGTCATGGTTGTATAAAGATAACTACGAGTCGCGCAACTTTTCACCTGCGATACATCGTATGGGTCTGTTTATGGGCGGAGCGTTTACCTTTATCGAGCACAACTTATTGAAAGGTAAAATGCCATTTACCTTGCACGATAACCTGCCAGATTACGATCAGTTAGAGCGTGCCAACCACGCTTATCAGCCAACCTACCTCAAGCCTGATGGCAAGCTGATATTTGACAAGTTGTCGTCGGTATTTATCTCTAACACCAACCATACCGAAGATCAACCAACGCACTTGAAACTCACCGATCAAACGGTGCCTATTTCAATCAACTTACCCCTATATGCTGAGCCAGCACGTTTGTACTGCCCAGCGGGTGTCTATGAAGTGGTCAAAGATGCGGAAGGTGCTAAGTTTGTTATCAATGCGCAAAACTGCGTGCATTGTAAAACCTGTGACATCAAAGATCCCTCGCAGAACATTACTTGGGTAACGCCCGAAGGTGGCGGCGGTCCTAACTATCCAAACATGTAAGTCATGATTGAGATAAATAGAAATCAATAAAAAACCGCTCTTAATAATAAGGGCGGTTTTTTTTGTACTAATACACTTTATTTAACAGTCACAACTAATCTGTCAACTTAATCCGTCCAGGCATCACGATTGGCTTCGTCTTTTAACTTCACAAAGTCATCAGGATTGAACTTAATCTGATCTCCTGTTTTGCCTTCTTTCACTTGGCGCTCGTAGTCACGCAAAATTCTAAGTGCTACTGGAGACAAAAGCAAAATCGCCACTAAGTTGACCAAGGCCATCAGACCCATCGACAAATCAGCGAAGTTCCAGATGGCAGGCAAACTAGCAATCGCACCGACAAAGACCATACCCAACACCATAAAACGGAAAATCATAATCATCACTTTGGCGTTTTTGGCACCAGAGATAAACTCAAGATTTGATTCACCGTAGCTGTAATTGGCAATAATGGACGTAAATGAGAAAAAGAAAATAGCAATCGCGACGAAGACCACACCCAAATCACCAACATACTGGGACAACGCCAACTGCGTAAGCTGAATACCTTCTTGCTCAACGTTCGGGTCAACCACACCCGATAAGATAATAATCGATGCGGTGGCAGTACAAATAATCAGCGTGTCCATAAATACGCCAAGCATTTGCATAAATCCTTGCACTGCTGGATGGTCAGGATGACTTTTTGCTGTTGCCGCCGCATTCGGGGCTGACCCCATACCTGCTTCGTTAGAAAACAAACCACGCTTGATACCGTTAATCATCGCCTGAGCAATACCGTAGCCGATGACCCCGCCCGCTGCCTGCTCAAAACCAAAGGCGGATTTTACAATTAACGCAATCGCTGCGGGGAATTGGCTAAAGTTAGTAACGATAATGAATAGCGCCAATAAGATATATAAAATCGCCATCACCGGCACAATTTTACCCGCGATACGAGCCACTGAGCGTAAACCACCAAACACCACTGGCGCCACCAGTACTACTAATATTAAGCCTGTCATCCATGTTGGGATACCAAAGGCTTCATTGGTTGCTTGAGCAATGGTATTTGATTGCACGCCATTGAACGCCAAACCAAAAGCCACCAGCAAACATAACGAGAAAAATATCGCTAGCCAGCGTTTACCCAGACCTTTTTCAATATAGTAAGCTGGTCCACCGCGGTAAACGTTATCGTTATGCGGCACCTTGTATGCTTGCGCTAAAGTAGACTCAATAAAGCTGGTCGACATGCCGACTATCGCTGTCATCCACATCCAAAAAACAGCACCCGGACCACCGAGATAAATAGCAATTGCGACCCCTGCCAAGTTACCCGTACCAACGCGCGCCGCGAGTGAGGTCATCAAGGCTTCAAACGAGCTGATACCGCCATCTTTGCGCCCTTGGTTTGAAACACGTAACAGCTGCCACATATGACCAAAGTGGCGAAACTGTATAAAACGTGTGGCCACGGTAAAATAAAGACCTGCGCCAATCAGCACGAACATCAGTAATCCATACCAAGGATTGCTCGCAATTAACCAGTCATTGTTACCCCAGATAATACTGACACCATAATTTACGATGTTATTAAACCAACTTACTATCCCTTCGTTCATATGGGCTCCCTACTCACTCTTTATATACGTTACTTAAATTTTATATTAATATCATATTTTAACGATTCAAAACCTCACAAGGTTATGGACAAAATGTTTGATACTAAAACATCCTGTGCATGATATAGATATTAAATGACTTGCGAGTATCACGTTTGGTTATCCGTTTTATATATTTATTTCTAAAATAAATAATGCTTGTATCTCATATTATATAGAATATATATAAACAATAATTTAGCGGCATACACTGAACATTTTTCGTGCAGTTTCAGTAATGTCGTTTTTATAATAATAACCAAACTAATTATCAGTATATTCCCCATAATTTATGCTCAGTTGTTTGCAATGATATTTATTGAATCGTGCTAAGATGAATTTCATATCTATTTGTGCTGCTTTTATAATTACCAGTCAGCACAAAGAGTTAGAGTGCTCAAAACATTAAAACTCTTGTCAGGAAGACGAGATTGCAAAAAAGACACTGGATAGTCCACCCTTTCTGCCTTCCTCAAGAAATGCTGTTTTTACCATTCGATGGTTTAGATCAATGGTTTCAATCAATGTGATGCCTACAAGAGTAGTTGCTTTTATTTTAAGTAAAAAACCACCAATAAATAAACATACTATTGCGCGTCATCGTTTTCATTATATAAAGCAGTACGTGTCTATTTTTTATATTGATTTTTTTGATAAGAAATAGCCACTGTCTTTTTTATATTATTGGTATTTTTTAGGTAAGACAAAAGGAGTTGTCCTATGAAAAATCATAACGATCCATCCGGTTATTGGCGTGCCAATATCCGTCTCATCGTAGGTAGCCTAGTTATTTGGGCACTATGCTCGTACGGCTTTGCTATCTTATTACGTCCTCTATTAGCTGGTATCAAGATCGGTGGTACTGACTTGGGTTTTTGGTTTGCCCAACAAGGTTCCATCGGGGTGTTTATTATTCTGATTTTCTTTTACGCATGGCGTATGAATAAGTTAGATAAACAATATGGCGTAGACGAGGAATAGCCCCATGAGTCAATTTGTAGTTAATCTTATATTTGTGGGTCTATCCTTCGCTCTCTATTTCGGTATCGCGATTTGGGCCCGTGCTGGTTCGACCAGTGAATTTTATGTTGCAGGCGGCGGTGTCCATCCAGTCGTCAACGGTATGGCAACCGCTGCTGACTGGATGAGTGCAGCGTCATTTATCTCAATGGCAGGTCTTATTGCTGCTGGTGGTTATGGCGCTTCTACCTACTTGATGGGTTGGACTGGCGGTTATGTTCTACTCGCGATGCTCTTAGCCCCTTACTTACGTAAATTTGGTAAGTTCACCGTTCCTGATTTCATTGGTGATCGCTTTTATTCCAAGACAGCAGCTATGATTGCGGTCGTTTGTTTGATTACCGCATCGACCACTTACGTTATTGGTCAGATGACCGGTGCTGGTGTTGCATTCTCGCGCTTCTTAGAAGTTGAAAGTACCACTGGTCTGATTATCGCAGCAGTCGTTGTATTCTTTTACGCGGTATTGGGCGGTATGAAAGGGATTACTTACACGCAGGTTGCACAGTACGTCGTTCTAATGATTGCTTATACTATTCCTGCGGTTTTCATCTCACTTGAATTAACGGGTAACCCTATTCCAGGCCTTGGTTTGTTCTCAAATCATGTTGAATCAGGTGTTCCTATCTTGACCAAGTTGAATCAAGTGGTTACTGACTTAGGTTTTGCATCCTATACTGCTGATGTGCCTAATAAGCTAAACATGGTGTTATTTACCTTAACGCTTATGATCGGTACTGCAGGTTTACCACACGTTATCATTCGCTTTTTTACGGTTCCTAAAGTGGCTGATGCGCGATGGACCGCAGGTTGGACATTGGTATTTATCTCGCTCCTGTACTTCACAGCACCTGCCGTTGGTGCGATGGCACGCTTAAACTTAGTAGATACTATCTATCCACAAGGTGTCGAAAATCAGCCTATTCTCAATAATGAGCGTCCTGACTGGATGAAAACATGGGAAGAGACCGGTCTTATTAAGTATAACGATCTCAATAATGATGGTCGTATCCAGTTATATAGCGACAGTGGACTTGGTGCCGCTCAAATAGCCCTCAATACAGCTCAAGCTGACGGTGGCGATGTTGCTACTGCAACTGCAGCGGTAGAAAAAGCTCGCATTGCACATGATGCAGAACTTGATGGTCGTTTTGCTGATGCCGGATGGGCAGGTAACGAGCTTGATGTAAACGCTGATATCTTAGTACTTGCTAACCCAGAAATCGCGAATCTGCCATCATGGGTTATTGGTCTTATCGCGGCAGGTGGTTTGGCAGCAGCCCTATCAACAGCAGCTGGGCTACTCCTTGCGATTTCATCAGCGATTAGTCATGACTTAATCAAACGTAACCTAAACCCAAATATCACTGATAAACAAGAACTTAAATATGCTCGTATTACGATGGGTGTGGCAATCGTAGTAGCGACTTATCTGGGTATCAACCCACCAGGGTTTGCTGCGCAGGTTGTTGCCTTAGCCTTCGGTATTGCGGCCTCCTCATTGTTCCCTGTGTTGATGATGGGTATTTTCTCTAAACGCATCAACAATCTTGGTGCTATTGCAGGTATGTTGACTGGTTTAATAGTCGTTCTTGTCTATATCTTTATGTTCAAAGGTTGGTTCTTCATCAGTGGTACTGCTAACTTCCCTGATACTGAAGAGTACTGGTTATTTGGTATCTCACCATTATCATTTGGTGCAGTTGGTGCGCTGCTTAACTTCATCGTAGCATTCGCCGTATCTTATGCTACTGCCCCACCACCAGCACATATCCAAGAGTTGGTTGAGAGCGTACGTTCTCCACGTGGCGCTGGTGGTGCCGTCGACCACTAAGCTTGCAACTGAGGATATATCTTCTGTTAATATATCACTCACAGGCAGTCACTGCTTGTGAGTGATTTTTTTATCTTGGCGCTATAATAACGATATTTTAAATTCTTCCTTTATCCAATAAGTTCAATTAAACATATCTCACGCATTAAGGAATATTTTATGCTTTTTGAGTTTATCGCTACCATCGCTGCCGCATTTGGCATGGCGGGACTAGCACTTATCATAACTCACCTCAGCAAACTGGCAGGCAAACGCGCCCCTAAATGGCTGATTCCCTTATTTGCTGCTATTGGTATGTTTGCATTTCAGATAAATCAGGAGTACAGCTGGTATGGTCAACAAGTGGAGAAGCTACCAAAAGCTGTAGAAGTCGTCAAAACAGCAGAAAGCACGGAGTGGTTCCGCCCATGGTCTTACGCTAAGCCGCAAATATTACGGTTTATCGCTGCCGATATTGGAAATGCGAGTGTGCAAGTCGATAATCCAGATATACATTTATTCAATTTATATCTATTTGAAAGACGAAGAGCCGTAGAGACAGTCCCTCAAGTTATCGATTGTAGTATTCCTGCACGTGCAGACTACGTGATACCTGAGAAAGGCAATACGCTATCAATTGATGAATATGTAAAGCAAACGACTGCATGGCGAGACCTAGCAACTGATGATCCGCTATTTATCAGTATTTGCACTGATAAACAAAGCTAACGAATTAAGAGAGATTTAGAACAGTAAATTCATAAGCAGGAAAGTCTTCAAAGAGACATGTGATGATAAGGCGGTATTTTGAATGAATAAAAAATCTGAAAATACCGCCTTATTTATACGCTTTACTTTTCACTGATGAGGCGTTGTCGTATAAGTGTGCTTAGAATTGGCACCTAGCAGTAGCCCCGCACATAAACCACCAAAATGGGCGGCAAAAGAGATACCTTCTTGTGGCATTAAGCCTTCTTTGATGGTGAGCCAGTACCCTGCCCCCATAACGATACAAGCGATTAAATAACCCCAACGCCGAGCGAACACGGCTCCCCCTATCATATAACCAAGCATCGCGAAGCATAACCCTGATGCCCCGATATGAATTGATAGCGGCGAGCCAATGACCCAAGTGACCAAACCCGAAGCGATAATGAGCTTAACAATCGTACGATAAGCATTGTTCTCAAAAAGCCCAAATAAAAATAGAATTTGTAATAAAGTTACACTATTGCCAAGCAAATGTGAAAAATTGCCATGCATCGTCCATGAAGCAAACACCCCAATCATGCTACCGATATCAAGAGCACGCGGGACAATGCCAAAAATATTCCACAGTCCAAACAGCGCAAACTTATTAAGAAAAAACATACCCCACATCGGCACTAAGACAAAAGCATATAAGCCGATAACTTGCTTGATTCGTACTAATATCAACGTGAGTAATTGCCGCCACTTCATATAATCTTTTATCCTATTGATTTTATTTTATTCAACAGACTCTAATGGTTCACTGAAAACAGTGGTTGCTGTATCGGCTTGAATGATAATAATGAAACATCTTTGTCCACTGTTAAATAACTATTGGCATGCAGTAACGACGTCGAATGATAAGGCACTAAGGCGGTAGGAACAAAACTGCGCGCGGCATCGATATGCTTAATAGAGTCATCAAAAAAGATATGTGGCGCAAACGTCCTAAGTACAGCCGTTTTTTCCAGACCTCCTAAGAAAAACGCCATATCAACATTGACGCCCCACTCTCGCAATGTCTTAATCGCACGCAGGTCAGCGGGTGCATTGCGAGCCGTCACCAACGCAATCTTTATAGGAGAATATTGAAGGCCTGCTGGTAGACGCTCTTGCAAGTTCGATAGCTTAATTAATAATTCAGCATAAGGCCCTTTCTCAATTGGCAAGTCACGCATCTGTGCTTCACGATCATGAAAGGCACGCAATCCTTTTTGCTTATAGAGTAGCTCACCTGAATCATCAAACAGCACGGCATCACCATCAAAAGCGATACGCAGCTGATTGGTATCCAATTTATAAGTATTAACAGGCGTCGCATCGAGTATCGCACAAGCGCAGATATTGGCATCAGCAACTTGCTGCGCATCCTCACGATTGGTGGTCAAAAACAGATCAATATTAAAATCTCTGATATAAGGCGAAACAGGACTGCCCGATATGAATGCTGATCGAGAAATATTGAGTCCATGTTCACGAATGGCATTGAGTACTTGAATGCCCGTATCTGGACTACTCTTCGAGACAATCACTACTTCGACCAAAGGCGCTTCAATATCAGGGAGCTGTACAGTATCGTCTTCACAATAATGATTCAAATTTAGCAGTGCTCTGATAAGCGGATAGCCCGCGCCAATATTTAACGGCTCGTTTTCACGCGCTGCCATATAGTCACGAAACTCCTTTATAGCGCTTTCAGGCCGGTGTTCTAATAGCTGTAATAAATAATTTTCTGATTCTGCTAAATCAAACAGCGCGGTTGCAGAAATCGCGACTATGAGCGTGTTACTAAAATCGACAGCCATAAATGTTTACTTCTATTCTAAATATTCAAAATGATAGGGTTTTATTTTACTACATATATAGGCAAGCTGTGTGGCTACTCCTGCTAATCACAACAATCCTCAATATATATTTTTTATGACAAAAAAAAGACTGCAATCGCAGTCTTTTTTAGGTTTCAAGGAACACTTAGCTAATATCAGCACCATCATTAATGACAAAACTTACAATCATAATGACATGATATTTACTGATTTTTCCATCAGTAACCCCTACTTTTTGCTCTTTTATCCAAGCGCCTTCAACATTATTAACGGTCTTAGAAATCCGTTCAATACCTTGTTGAATAGCATCTTCAAAACTGGTTTCAGAGGTACTACTGATCTCGATATTCTTGGCAATTGTCATAATATTTCTCGCATCCATGTGATTCTAAAATGAGTGTTTTAAGACAAGCTTATCGTAGAAATGATACTTTAAAGCGATGTCTCTCATTTATTCTAGCGTTATACATAGTACGCAACAATGCTTCAGTGTTATTTTATGTAGGAATTAACTTAATAGCACTAAAGATATCGCTGGAAACGCGACCAGAATAACCAATCGAATCACATCAGAAACAATGAATGGTGCTACCCCGCGGAACATATCGGACAGTTTGATATGCGGAGCCATTGCCTTAATCACGAAAATATTCATTCCCATCGGCGGCGTTATCAATCCAAGCTCTACCGTCAATACGGCAATAATACCAAACCATACTGGATCGAAGCCTAAAGCAACAATGATTGGATACACCACTGGAATGGTAATCACTAGCATCGCTAAAGCATCCATGAACAACCCTAGGAGGAAGTACATGATCAAGATACAGATCAGTACGACCATTGGACTCACTGCTAACGTACCAATCCAAGTCGCTAATGTATAAGACAAGCGTGACACTGAGATAAAATAGCCCAACGCTTCTGCACCCAGTAGCATAAAGAAGACCACTGCTGATAATGCGAGCGTCTCAATCAGCGATTGCTTAAGGCCTTTCATACGCATGCCTTTAACAAAAGCGTAAGCCCAAGAGACAAATGCACCGACTGCTGCGCCTTCTGTGGGAGTGAATAGCCCAAAGAAAATACCCGCAATAATCACGATAAAAATAAAGCTAAACGGTATCAAACCGGTTAACGATATGAGCTTCTCTTTCCAAGTAGTCGACTCGCCACGACGCGCTAAATGCGGTTTCCAGCGTACCATAATCATGACAGTGATTGAGTACATCACCATCCCTAACATACCAGGCAAAAAGCCTGCAATAAACATGTCACCAACGGACTGCTGAGTTAGGATGGCATAAACCAGTAGCGCAATACTAGGCGGAATCATAATACCTAATGTGCCACCTGCTGCTAAAATACCACAAGCAAAACCAGGTTGATAACCATACTTCTCCATCTGTGGCAACGCAACCTTCGTCATGGTAGAGGCAGTAGCTAATGATGAGCCTGAAATAGAAGCAAAAATACCAGATGATCCGATACCCGCGATACCAAGACTCCCTCGTACTCCACCAAAAATGGTTCGGGTAGCTTCAAACAATTTTCCTGCCATACCTGAATGTGTGGCAAAGACTCCCATTAAAATAAATAACGGAATAGCACTAAAGTCATATTTTGCCAAGACATCTACTGGAATGTCTTTGAGCATCTGTAAAGCACCGCTTGGCGCAGTCACTGCTCCAAAACCAACCAAACCCACACCCAACATGGCAAGTGCGACTGGCACTCGCAGGACAACAAGCAGGATCATGACGACTAAGCCAATGGCTCCAATAATTTCTGGACTCATGCGCCTGTCTCCTCGGCGTCAAAGAACTCGCCCGTTTTAAAGATATTAATGGATTCGATTAACGAGCGAATGGCGAGTAAAAAACTTAAGAATGCGCTAAATGCATAGATAGGCATCATTGATAATCGAAGATCTTGGGTAACTTTACCGTATTCTATGGCATCAATGGCGCTCTCATAGAGACCCCATGAGAACACAATACCAATGACAAAAAAGCCCATCATAAAGATGCCCATCATGTAGCCTTTAACGGCTTGAGGCATCTTTTGAGTAAAGACATCAACGATGATTTGTGAGCGTTCAACGAAAGCGGCAAAGGCGGCAAGCAAGGAAAATAGCATGAAATAAGACACAATTTCTACGCTACCCTTGACCGTAAATCCAAACTCACCACCAGTGAGCTTGAATATATAACGAGCCGTCACATCCAACATGGTGGTTAGAACAATAATAATAAGACTGACACCACCAAAAAATTGGCATAATCTAGAAATAAAGGTACTAATTTTGACTAAAAATGCCATGTGACACCTCCAATAGGTTATACCTTACAGGCAGCACTGGCAGCTTTGGCCTTTTCATAGACACTATCAGCATCCAAACCTAAAGCATTGACGTCTTTTAGATATTTTTGCGTTCCTCTTTCAAGCGGACCTTTCCAATCTGGATCATTTAGTGGATCAGGAATTTCGATAATTTCGTCACCCTTATCTTTGGCAGCTTGAATTGCCATCTGATCATGCTTATCAAACACTTCACCGACCTTATTAGCCAATGCCATCCCTGAGTTTTTATCCAAGACTTGTTTTAGATCATCAGGCAAATTATCGTACTTATCTTTGTTCATCGTCACCATAAGCGCTGAACTATAAAAAGGAATATTTGTATGATATTTCGTAATTTCGTCGATTTTGAAAGCAGTAACTGCTTCCCAAGGGAAACTCAAGCCATCCACAACTCCGCGCTGTAAAGAGGTATACATATCATTAGCAGGTAGACCTACCGGTGAAGCGCCAGCGCTTTCGATGATATCACCAGCCACGGCTGAAGGACGACGGATACGCATACCTTTCATATCTTCAGGCGTTCGAATTAGCTTGTCAGTGGTATGAAGTGCGCCAGGACCAGCACCATACATAAACAGGAGATGAGAATCTTCATATTCACTAGCAAGTGTGCCATCATCATAAAGGGTCTGGAGCATACAACCCATTTGAGTGGCTGAATTTGATAGTCCGGGGAGCTCAGTAATTTGAGTTAAAGGGAAGCGGCCGTTAGTATAGCCATGAGCCTGTGAGCCGATATCGATCGTACCTTTTGCAGCAGATTCATAGGTAACATCTGCTTTAGCAAGACCTGCTGAGGGATACAATTCTACTTTCAAGCGACCATTAGAATCTGTCTCTATTTGTTTAGCCCAAGGTTCAAAAACCTCAGTGCTAATAGATGATGTTGCTGGCCAGAAGTGAGAAAAGCGTAAAACAGTAGTTTCTTGAGAAGTTGCTGATGAGCCATCAGTAGTATCAGCGGATTGGTTAGAACAGCCTAAAAGACTGATCGCTGCCAAGGCACCAATTGAAAAAAGAGGAGCTAGCTTCATTATCAATTCCTTTTGATAATTATGAGATGAGGAGTAGAGCTTACGTTTAGCACTCTAAGTCGATGAAATAATTAATCATTTACAAAGTTAAAACGTCTTTCTAATAAATCTGCAATAAATATACTATATAAAATTAGCAGCTATAATGATATAAGTCAAATCATTTTGAGCATATAAGGCAATAATCCATTCAAAAATAAGCATAGATTAACGAAACGCAATGGACAAATCTAATAGTACTCTCAGATACTAAATTTCGACGGATTACCGACTACAAGCAAGATGTTCTAAACAACGAATATTTGTAAAGAGGCAAACCGCGCACAAAGAAAACCCCCTTACACTTTCGCGTAAGGGGGTTTAGCTTTTGAATAGAGAGCTGACGATGACCTACTCTCACATGGACGAATCCACACTACCATTGGCGCTA
>NZ_JAGKSC010000011.1:0-76012 GCF_017942195.1 Psychrobacter sp. K31L
GTCATTGCTTCTCAAGTATGGGATATGAATTTTGAAAATGATACCAATGTGATTGATGTGGCGATAAGGCGTCTTCGCATAAAAATAGATGATGAGCATGAGGCGAAGCTGATTCATACTGTGCGCGGTATGGGCTACCGATTGGAGGCGCTAGCTACTGAAGTCCAAAGTGGTGCGGACGGAGACTATTCTAAATAGCATGAACGATAAACTCAAAAATCGGCGCTGGTCATTGCTATGGCGAACTATTTTCTTATTGACAGTCTTCGTTATTATCTCTCAGGTCATCATCTATGCGTGGGTGCAGCGCTCTGTGAGTGGACACTTTGAGCAAATGGACTCAGAGATTATCACCCATGCGGCTTTTAACCTGCGTAAACGCATGGGTGATGTTAACGATCACATAGAACCATTCACAGTGTCAAAGTCCCAATCACTAATTAATGACAATCACTTGCATTCCTCTTGGCTAGATTATGATTTAAAAACCTTAGTAGCAGATAAAAAAGGCAAATTATTATCCAGTGACCCTAGTAATTTTATTTATAATTTACCGCCCGATTTTAGCTTGTTATCACTATGGCAGGATCATCACGATCAGCAGTTTATGATCAAGATAAATAATAGGCATTACCGAGCAATTATTATTCGAAATCAAGAGGTTTTGGCGTTTATTGCATTACCTATCGATGTGCATCATCAATATCTTATCCAGTTTAATCGCCAGCTGAGCTTGATACTTACTGCCATCACCTTATTATTGGTTTCAGTAGCGGCATTAAGTGTGTATTGGGGTTTTGCTCCTCTGGCCACTATCGTACAAAAAATGCAAGGCATAAACCTCCAAAGGTTAGACGAAAGAGTTGGGGTTGACGATATGCCGTTAGAACTGCGGCCACTAGCAGAGTCTTATAATTCGATGATGGTCAAGCTTGAAAGCAACTTTGAATCTTTGTCACGATTTTCAGACAATATCGCTCATGAGCTGCGTACCCCAATAGCGACACTGAGTACACAAACGCAGGTCATGCTAACTAAGCCAAGAGAAGGCAACGAATACATTGAGCAACTGCATCATCAGCATGATACGTTAGAGCAGCTGTCAGCCATGATAAACAATATGTTGCTACTGGCAAAAACTCAGAAAGGATTAAGTGACTCGCAAATTAATCACGTAGATACTGAAAACCTAATCACCAAGCTCGTTGATTACTATGAAATGATTGCAGAGGATCGAGGGATAACTTTTGAAAGATCAGGCGAATTTAAGACAGTATTAGGTGATGAAGGCCTATTGCAGCGGCTGTTTGCCAACCTGATGTCAAATGCCATTTATTACGCAGCTAGCGGTAGTACTATCATGATATCCGCTACCGCCCTCACCTCAACCACCTCACTTAATGTGGCTAAAGATGAGGTTCGACCATCAAAGCAGCCATGGTTAAGAATAACGATGACCAATCGCTTAGATAAACCGTTAAACCAGAGTGAAGCTGATAAGTTATTTGAGCGATTCTATCGTCACGATAAGACCAGCCATCAGCACTCAGGTACAGGACTAGGGCTATCTATTGTTCAGGCTATCGCTAATGCACATAAAGGTACGGTTAGTATCACTATCAAAGATGAGTATTTTTTTGAGGTTACTGTAGGATTATTGATGGCTTAACAAGGTAAATCAAAAGAAGATAATCTAAAAACGTTGTTGTCAAAAACTCAATATCAGAGTATTTGCAAGTGTAGTCCAGAACAGTTTCTTCAACGCATTCGAAAACTCGTTAAGATCTAAACTACAGCTGAAATGCCTGACTATTTTTTCGAAATTATAGCAACTCATTTCTACAGTAATTTATTCCGATATTACTTTGCTGAGTTAATAATTCGCTTAATCAGTAATTTCTGAAAAACTTAAGTATAAAATACATACATTAAAACCATAAATAATGATTAAACTTTATACTTAACTAGTGACCAAAATTGATATTTATGTTGCTATAAACTCCTTTAAAATACGCTAAACGTCATGGCACAAAATCCTTCCTATCCCTTTATTTATAATAATATATCAGGTTTATATACATTAAAGTTATTTAAAGAAATATGGTGGTTCTAACCCCCGAAGCCTAGGGTAATTAAATAACGTCGCCGATTTTCTTGATAAGACACGTGACACAGTGAATAGTCAAGCCAAATCAAATCTATAGTATCAGTGCTGAATAATCGTTTAAAATAATGTCAACTTTAATAAAGTTGTCGAATGAATTTAGCGATCACGATCGGAAATGATTTGCCGTTTGAATAATATTTCCTTGTGGCCTTAGTAGATATAATAGTTAACCATTATAGTGATAAATACTGTTCTGGTCTTACACTCAAGTAGAATCCTGCCTCATTCCTCATGCCATCTTGACTCATATAAAAAATCACTTTATCCATATCAATTGGATTATAACGACATTAAAGTGTTTCATACCACTTATCTACAAGATAGCTCCTTAACGCAACCGTATGCTCTTCTTTCGCTCATACATGGTGATAACACACAAATATGCCCAAGCTATGTCATCGCCGCTGAATTAGATATTTTACGTGATGAAGCCTTAGTTTATGCCAAGCAGCTACGAGATAATGGTATCAATGTACAGACTCATACTGTACTTGGTGCACCGCATAGTTTTACAGATTTAATGAGTGTGCATCGAAGTGTTGGGCGAGAAACATATAATATCATTGACAAGTTCGCCATATTTGTACGTCAGATAATCAATACAGAAACAAAGGTCATGAGATCGAAATAACAGCATAAGAGTGAATATCTAAACTATTATTAAATAAGTGACTAGTTATTTCATTATATTCAATAACAATTTAATGATTCTTATCTTGCCCATCTTAACCCCTTCTTAACATCTCCCTTGCTACGCTACCTTTTCCAACTATACGCTCAGCGAGATTTTCAATGAACCAGATTAGTGAATGGGTGCTTGCAGTCATGGCAAAATTCGGCTACTTAGGTATTGTCTTTGCTATGTTCGCCGAAAACGTTTTTCCGCCGATCCCTTCAGAAGTCATCATGCCAGCGGCAGGCTTTGCGGTAGCACGAGGTGATTTCAATTTAATACTAGTCATACTAGCAGGTACGTTAGGATGCGTACTTGGCGCACTACCTCTATATTATCTTGGCAGTTTATTCAATAAAGAGCGCTTAGTGGCTTTTACTGACAAGTACGGTAAATACGTGTTTGTTAAACCTGAAGATGTATTATCGTCTAGCGATTGGTTCGATAAGCATGGTAAAAAAGCGGTGTTTTTTGGGCGTATGGTTCCTGGTATTCGCTCACTTATCTCTGTTCCTGCTGGCATGAACAAAATGCCCATCTTATCGTTTATAGCATTAACTGCTTTAGGTTCTAGTGTATGGACAACCGTGCTGACGCTTGCAGGTTATCACTTTGGCAAAAACTATGAGGTTATAGAAACAGCATTATCACCCTATTCAAAGATTTTTCTACTGCTTACTATAATCATTATTATTGGTTGGTTTATTAGGCGTCGATTAGCCAGCTATAAAAAAGGTAATATCTCACCTTAACGTCTTCTTAACAGAGCACTTGTTATGGTAGGAAATCAAACTCCTTATCATCCTGTTGAGAAGCCTGTTTATGTCAACCTCTCAAGCACTTAGCACTGAAATTACCAAAGCAAGCACTAAATCAAGATATCTTAGTAAAATCTTTGATCGTGAAATTAATCTTAGCTTTTTAGTTATCATCGTTGCGCTCTATTTAGTCGCTACTGCGAATTTTGGCTTTTTCTCACAAGTACTAAGCATTTATCCTCTTGGCGATAATATTGGCTTCATGATTTCGATCACAGGCTTATTGTTCGGCTTAATGTGGCTACTCATCCAATTGTTATGCTACAGACCCATTGCCAAGCCCGTACTAATCGCTCTAGTTACGATAGCTGCCATATGTTCCTATTTTACTGATGCCTATGGCACTATATTTGATACTAATATGCTTATCAATAGCATGCAAACTGATCAAGGCGAAGCGATGGGATTGATGTCGCTAAGTTTCTTTGTACGAGTTTTTGTATTAGGCGTTATACCCTCTGTTGTTATTGCTAAACTAAATATCAAGCGCATACCTTTGCGTAGGGCATTGTGGCAAAAGGCAGTCACTTTAATTCTATCTTTCGCCGTAATAGCTGCTTGCCTATTACCATTCGGTGATCAGTACGCTACTTTTTTTCGTCAACATAAAATAGTGCGTAATTACACTAACCCTATTACTCCTATCTATTCTGTCATCAAGTTGGGTAGCGATTACGTTGATGAATTGCGCCGTTCTGATACTTTGACATTGCACGCAACAGATGCAAAACGAATAACTCCTACAGTCAGTACTAAAGCTGTAAAACCTAAACTTATGGTATTCGTCGTTGGTGAAACGGTTCGTGCTGATCACATCGGCTTAAATGGCTATAAGCGCGAGACTATGCCCCTACTTGCCAGCCAGCCAGATGTCTATAGCTTTAAAAAGGCCACCTCTTGCGGAACCTCTACTGCCTATTCTGTACCTTGCATGTTTAGCTATTCTAATAGAGAAGATTACGATTCTAAAAGTGCAGACTATAATGAAAACGTACTAGATACTTTAAATAAGCAAGGCGTCAGTGTTATCTGGCGAGATAATAATTCGAGCTCTAAAGGGGTCGCGGATCGAGTAACTTTTGAAGATTTTAAAACCGCTAATGTCAACCCAAATTGTGATGAGGAGTGTCGTGACATCGGTATGCTTGATGGTTTTAGTACTTTAGTTAAGTCAGATGCAGAGGTAAAATCAGACGCACCTGCTAAAGATACGCTTATTTTATTACATCAAATGGGTAATCACGGTCCTGCTTACTATAAGCGTTATCCTAAAGAGTTTGAAGAGTATAAGCCAGTATGTATGACCAATGAGCTCTCTAGATGTGATGATCAATCTGTTATCAACGCTTATGACAACGCTATTCGTTATACCGACTATTTCTTAAATAATGTTATTGATACGCTAAAACCCTACGAGCAAGATTATGATGTGGTGATGGTATACATCAGCGACCATGGAGAGAGCTTAGGCGAGAACAATATCTACTTGCATGGTATGCCCTACGCTATAGCACCCGACGCCCAAAAGCAGGTGCCCGTCATTATTTGGTCGCCTACTAGTAATAATATTGATAAAAGTAGCCTCGTTGGTATGATTGATCAGCCCGTATCACACGACTTGATTACGCCGACTCTGCTTAACTTTTTCGGTATTACTACTGAGGAAGTAAAAGGAGCGCCGACCTTTTTTAAATCTGTTTATTAAAGTTTGAAAACTAAGTACTGCTATAGTCAGTTCAATATGAAAACGCTACAGCGTGATTGGGATAAATATTTCGCAGCCTCTGTCTGCGTAGGCACAGCACGCTAGAAAAATTTATCCCAGTCACGCGCCATAAAGTAACATATCTATTTTATTTAGTATCAACTATGGCATTTATACACGAGACCCCTATGTACAAGATACTTGTTGTTGAAGATAACCCTGACATCGTTGCCAATATTTATGCCTTTTTTGAACCCAAAGGTTTTGAGTTAGACAATGCTCATAATGGCATTAGTGGCCTAACGTTGGCTGCGAACAATCGTTATGACGTTATCTTGTTAGATGTCATGTTACCGGGTATGGATGGTACAAAACTATGTAAAAAGCTCAGAGAAGACTTGCATAATAAAACTCCCGTATTGATGCTAACCGCACGCGATACGGTCTTAGACAAAGTTGCAGGTTTTGATAGTGGTGCTGATGATTATCTAGTCAAACCCTTCTCACTCGTTGAGTTAGAGGCACGTATCAAGGCGCTTATACGTCGAAATAAAGATGATCTTTTTGAGCATAGTATAATTATTGGCGACTTGTCCTTAAATGCTAATGAGCATACTATCGCACGCGAAAATCAGCCGTTAAAACTGACACCTACAGGGTTTAAAATATTAGAAGCTTTAATGAGTGCATCGCCCCGAGTCGTTAGCAAGAATGAGCTTGAAGAAAAGGTGTGGGGTGAAGATATTCCTAGCAGTGATGCGTTGCGGACTCACTTGCACAGTGTACGTGTACAAGTCGATAAGCCATTTGCTAAACCTATGATAATCACAATGCCTGGAGTAGGTTATCAAATTATTGATCCAAATAGAGCATAAAGTATCTCAATAAAATTTTCTACACTTCTTTCATTAAGTCACCTTAACTATATCTACTCTTCTCTATTTGCTGTTTCTCATCACTAAGAAATTACTATGTTCTATATTGAATCAATCGCCAATAAATTTCGACTATCATACTTAGTTTTTGCCCTAATGCTTTGCTCTGTATTTATTAGCATTTATGTATATGCTGAGACTAGAATGGAACAAGAACTAGTTAAAGCGGGTTTGTTACAACAATTAGAGCTTAGTCAAGAAAAACGGGGCGAGCAACCTATTTACACTGTAGATCCAGGTATTAAAATCTATAGTTACGATTACGCCCCTGATGATTTAAAAACTTTGGCGACTGAGACCGTTAAAGATATAAATGTAACTGTAGCTACAGATGATGGATACACTGAGTCTGAAATGTTCTTTTTTAATTATAAGCAAGGTAAGCAGAATTATATTTTGACCTATTTAGAAGATGACGAGATGGTAATGGAAAACTATCCTGTTTTGGCAATTTTTGAACAACTAGAGGATACGTTCTCTAACGCATTGAACGCGGCTATTATTCTAAGTTTACTTATTGCTGTTATATTCTCTCAACTATCCTCTAGGCAGATTACTAAGCCTTTATTAGACTTAAAAAGTGCGGTAGAAAACGACCATCAGAATTTAACTGAGTTGACTCATCTGCCGTCGGAAGTCGGTGTGTTAGCCCGTGCTATTGACGATAAAAACCATAAGCTTGAGCAGTATCTTAAACGTGAGCAGTTATTTACGGGTGATGTCAGTCACGAACTACGTACTCCTTTAACAATCATTATGGGCGCGTCAGAAGTACTAGCTTCTCAATTAGAAAGCGATAATCGTTTGAGCGAGTTCACCGACCGTATTAGCACTACGGCCAAGGAAACTTCTGAAATTATTAGTGCGCTATTATTACTTTCGCGTGCTCCTGAAAAACTAGATGCTCCGAGAACTTCTATCAACAGCATTGCTTTAAGTGAAGTAGACCGCTTAAAGTACTTACTACGTTATAAAACGGTGAACTATACCGTAGCCGCTGAACAAGAGCATTTCGCATACGTGCGACCTGAACTACTAAAAATGGCGTTAGGCAATCTAATTAAAAATGCCTTTCAATATACAGATGATGGTGAAGTAAGAGTCACTATTGATGATGAAAAGGTAACCGTTACAGATACCGGTTTAGGTATTCCTGAAGCTATGATGCCTCTGCTCTATGAAAGGTTTGAGCGTCTGGAACAAAAGAGCAATAATAAGCCTTGGGCTACTGCATCTGCCTCAAAGGAATATGCAAGCTATAAGGTTGAGGGTACTGGGTTGGGCCTTAGCATCGTACAACGCATAATGACGCACATGGGCTGGCAACTTACTCATCATAACAATCCTACTGGTGGCAGTACCTTTAGTATTTATTATAAATAAAGTTGATAGTGCTGCAATTACGCTCAAACGCTATTAATAAATAGTGCTGTACGATGATATTAATTAACTTCAATTCCTTACCAAACTACTAAGACCACCTGATATGATTAAGGTTGTATCTGTTAAGCCTTTAATCGGTTTCATACCCGCTCTAAGTCCCGTTTCGATGCCTATATAGCGTGGCTCCCAATCAGGATTGAATTTTTCTTTAAAATGACGCAGTCCCGTAAAATTATAATAAGTTTTACCATACTTGGTAACAGTATTAGTAACATAGCGCCATTTTGGTCCGATAACGTCAGCTTCTACTGCAGTCTCTACGTGTTGGCCATCTACTCTAGATTGGTTCATAGCTTCTAGAACTTTACCTTTTGAGTGATTATCTTTTAAATCATTACTGTCTGTCACAGATTCAGTCGTTGCTTCAAGTCCAGTAAAGGGTGCCATACCCAAACTAAATTGTTAACTTATTAGTTCCTACTTATCCTTCCGCTTTTTTTATATGTCTCATAACCTACCAGACCCACAATCATTAGTAAAAATACAACGCTTATGCTAGTGACGCCTAGATCCAGCCCTCCATTCTTGATCGGTTGTGATAACCAATCACCAAGTGCAGCTCCCAAGGGGCGTGTCAAAATGTAAGCCAACCAAAAGCATAATACGGCGTTTAACTTAAGCACGTAAAACCCTCCGGTAATGAGTGCTATTCCTATCGCAAATATCAATGTAGAGTTTTGATAGCCAATGCTAAGCCCTTCTGCAAACCAATCTCCTGCGGCAGTTCCGAGCGCAAAAGTAGCCAAAATAGCTGTCCAATAGAATAATTCACGAGCAAAGGTCTCGATATGATGAATGGATAAAGTTTTTTCTCGTGCGTACCAAATAGCGAAGACTACCGCCAGTATTATGCTAAAACCTATTGTGGAATAAGATAATGGGATGCCAAGGTTGTCTGTCATATTATCGGTAATCAGTGTCCCTAAGATACTGACAAACACTACCGTTAGCCAGTATTTCCACGGTATATAGTCTTTGGCTTTTAGCTGTATCACTAATACGATTGAAAACAGTACGGTCATGATAAGAGAAGTGACTGGCAAGCCTAGCTTAAAGTTAAAGATCATAAAGTCGGCAGCTGTTTCACCTACTGTGGTTGACATCATTTTTATCAGCCAAAACACTAAAGTGATTTGTGGCACTTTATTGAACATGTTGGCATACTTTGATGACTTGGATAGGCTGTTTTCTGATACGAGTAGTTGAGGAGAGATAGACATGAGTGCTTTCCTTTTTAGAGTAGTTGGGAGATAGCACTGTATTTGCTACATCCTTAACCTATAGTAATTACCCAGCTATTAAGAAAGTGTTAAGACCTCATCAGTTACCTCTTAATTTAAATATATCTTCGTTAATTAAATTATTACCTCTTATTAAGCCTTCCCTACGTCATATTTGCATATCTCAAAATATAAAAAGCTAGACTACGATTGATTTAAAACCATTTCTTACGTTTAAAATACACAACGATGGCCATAATCAATATTGCCATTACACCCCATAAGGCAAAGTAACCCTCCTTCCATTTTAACTCAGGCATGTACTCAAAATTCATGCCATAAACGCCTACCAAAAAGGTTAATGGTATAAATACCACTGACATTAAGGTCAAGGTACGCATGATTTCATTCAAACGATGGCCCTGAATTGAGAATATCAGATTGGTTTTGCTATCAAGCTCAAACAACTCAAAATCAATTTCATCAATCAAATTGTTGGCTTGCTCTTTTAGCTCTGTAAAATACTTGCTGTCCATAGGAATGATATTAATCGTTTTCAGTTTTACAATAGTATTACGCAAGCTTAGCGTCGCTTTCTTAAAATTCAACATGCGACGTTTTTGCTCCTCAACCTTTTCAGTGAAATAAGGTGTTGGATTAATATTCGTCACCTTTATAGAGTCACTGTCAGCATTCAATAATTTTTCAAACGTTTCCTCATAGTTTGCTATCAGTGATTCAATCAAAAGAAAAATTAAGTAATCGACTCTTTTGCTTCGAACTTGCCCTTTACCTTGAATCAAGCGATCACGAATCCACTGGAAATGGTCGTCAATACTCTCTTGCAAACTCCATAACATATTTGACGATACAACAAAAATCAGTTGTTCATTATTTAGATTTTTATCGTCAGTTTTCAGCACCTTCAAGGCGATAAATAATACGTTATCGAGTTCAATAACCTTATTGGCATGCTCATCATCTTGCAGTAATTTAATTAAGAAGTCATCAAACTGGTTTTGGATAACTACTTGTTCCATCTCATCTAATTCACTCAATCCATAGGTATTGAGCCAAAAAACTTCATCTCCATGAGGCTCAAAGTTCAAAATTAAGATATCTTCGCAAGGTACTGTTGACACTTTTGAAGGTGAATAAGTAATAAGTGTGGTGTTTCGTAAGAACTTTTCTGACATGCTTTCCTCCTATAGACACTCCTTTAATCAAAACTTAGCAAGCCTAGTATCTAAAACGAATATTAGCTGTGTTAAACGTTTAATAGTCTTTTAACAATGATTTAACTCAAAAAACTAAGCTATAGTTATTATATTTCACTCGCTAATTAAACTCTTATTTCCCGCTAAGTTTCTCCTATGTCATCTCTTGTATCATAGACTCATACCCAAAAGGTAGCTGTCAAAACCACTTATGATTTTATCAGAAATTAATTGAATACAAAGGATAACTATTATGAAAAACTTATCAACGCTAACCAAATCAGCAATCATCGCCCTTACTATTGCAGGCGTAGGTGCAACCGCTATAGCCGCCCCTGCTACCAATACCAAAGCCGTAACTGGATCAAGTGAAGCCGTCCGTGCTATGCAAAGTAAGATCAGCTTAACGCAAGCAATCGATATAGCTAAACAAAATGCTAAAGGTGATCTGGTCAGCGCAGAGTTTGATTACGACGATGAAGATGGCAATGGTGCTGCAACTAGTGAATACGAAGTTGAATTCATCTCTAACGGTACGGCTTACGAGATCAAAATTGATGCCAATACTGGTAAAGTCATCGAGACTGATGAAGAAAAGTTAGACAAAAAGGACATGGCTGAATACAGTGCGCTGATGCAAGCCAAAGTGACGCTAACTAGTGCTATGCAAAAAGCCACTCAAAGCGTAAATGGTCAAGTAATCGGTGTTGAGTTCGAGCTTGAAAAAGGCCAAGCTCTATATGACATCGAAGTTGTCAAAGACAATCAGATATATGATGTGAGTATAGACGCCAATACTGGCAAGGTTTTAAGCAGCCAAGTTGATATGGAGGATGATGATTAATAGTTTATCGAACTAGTTTTAGACCAATACGCATTTAACAAGACGTAAATTAGCCGACACCTTAGAGCGTTAAGGAGTCAGCTAATTTGATGACAAGCATCTCATTATTACGAAAGTTACCAAAATTTTATGGTATCTCAGCTAATTATAAATTTTGAAAAGTGTTGCTCTTAACGTTTTCTTAACAACCATAAGCTCATACTGATACCCAAGTGCTAACCAGTGCCCTTCTCCTACACTGGGATCATTACAATAATAATTAAATCGATGATTGCACTTTTTATTCGCATCTCAATTTTGACAAGCAGCAGTAGCTGATACCGCAGTAAAACTAGGTATCAGCTACTGCTTTTTAGTTTGTGAAATTTACCTTAACGCGATCTTAACATGCACTGTCATATCATTAAGACCTGCCAGCTATTCTAATCTTAATAAACACTAAGCTATCGATATGAATAATTCCAAGACTACTGCTCTGAGCCACGAACATAAAAATCTTGATTATAAAAATCAGCCCGTATCTGATGGTACTTTTATAGCGGATAGTTTTGCAAATGAGGTTAAAGGTAAAAAAGGGTTAGCTCGTATTGTTAAAGCTACGGGGTATTCTATAGATGGTTTTAAAGCGGCTTATAAGTATGAGGCCGCATTTAGACAAGTTATATGGCTTAATCTTGTACTTTTCACTGTCATCGTATTTATGCCTTTTGGAGTTATTCTAAAAATGGTGCTTGTGGTTGCTTCATTCTTATCCCTGATTGTGGAGCTTATTAATACGGGAATAGAGGCAAGTATCGATCATACCTCAACCAAACAGCATCCATTAGCGAAGATAGCCAAAGATGTCGGTTCTGCTGCGCAATTTTTAGCACTGTTGCTACTTTTTGTTTTATGGTTGATGGCGTTATCCAGTCTTTCATACTGAATAGTGCTTATGTTTTTTGCGATTTGATCAATAAGGCGTTTCGATGACTCTAGACAATAACTTCTCTCATTGGATGTGGCTCAAGCTATTTTGCTTAACAATCATTACGACTTTGACATTTGAGCATAGCCAATTTGATATTCGTATCAGTGAGTTTTTTTATAATAATGGTCAGTGGCTTATAGAAAAAGGCGCTCAGCCTTATGCTTTTATCTTTTACGACGGCCCTAAAGCGCTATTAATTTTATCAGCTATCTATCTATTAACCATATTACTTGTCAAATATAAACGTCTTGCAAAGAGACCCTTTATCACCAATTATAGTAATCTGAATAAATATATTGTACCTTTCTCAATTCGTGAGATAAGTTACTTACTGATTATTCTTATTGCAGTACCTAGTACTATCGCACTATTAAAAGGGGTCACACATGTTAGTTGCCCTAATCATTTAACCTTGTTCGGTGGGGATCTACCCTATCTTAATCTTTGGCAAAGCATGCTCGCTAAAACCGATGCAAAATGCTTCCCAGCGGCTCATGCTAGCGCAGGATTTTCTTTATATGGTTTAGTATTTATACCTGCTCTTTATAAGTATCGCTACAGAATATTTGAAACCGTAACCGTATTAGGTTGGTCAATGGGACTCTACAAAATGATGTTTGGTGATCATTTCTTTAGTCATACTTTAGTATCAATGCTGCTCTCACTAACGATAGTTTGTGCGCTTGCTAGCGTGTTTTTCAAAAGAACAACTAATGTCAAATAAAATAATCATACTTTAGACAATCATCGTCACACCGATTACTATTAGGATTAAACCACCTAAAACTTCTGCCTATAATTTATAGGTTTTTTTACCTGTAAGTTTTAACATCTAATCAAACGCTTATTCTACGCTAAGCTTCTCCTATGTCTTCTTTTGTATGATGGATTCATATCGACACTTCTGACAACTTTGATAATAATTCGTCAGACATGAACCTTAAATACGGAGTAAACACGATAAAAAAACTATCAACCCTAAGCAAATCCCTACTTATTGCTCTTAGCGTTCTAGGTATTGGTACGCTCGCTGTTGCCTCAGGTCAAATACCTGCTATTTCAGGCGCAAAGACGAGTGACGCAGTCGCAATAGCACAGAGTAAAATCAGTCTAGAGCAAGCCGTCGCTATTGCACAAAAAACAGTCGAAGGAGACTTAATCAGTGCTGAGTTTGACCAAAATGACTATATGGCAGGTGGCGAGTATAAAATAGAATTTATCGCTAATGGCTTGGAACATAAAGTAAAAGTTGATGCCAGTAGCGGCAAAGTTCTAAAATCTAAGCAGGAAAAAATGGATCAAGACGATTTAGCAGAATATAACGCTATGAGGCAAGCTCAGAAAACCCTAACCCAAGCCATGCAAAAAGCAACGCAAAGTGTTGGTGGCAAAATTACTGAAGCAGAGTTTGATTTTGATAACGGTATACCCGCTTACGAGATTGAAATAGCTAAAGGGATGGACATACATAAACTGATAATCGATAGCACGAATGGTCAGGTTGTCAGCAGTCAGTTAGACGATGATGATTAATATTTTAAAACTTGGTTGAATATAGCTTAACAACGGCTCTACTCTGTACACTGGTATTGATTAGAGCTTTTTAGTTTAAAGACACTATAAAAATTTTCACTATAGATAAATATTTTTTAATCCTAATAGCCACACAATAAGGGCATCTAATGAGAGTATTAGTAGTCGAAGATGATTTAATGATTGGCGAAAGTCTATGTGAAGCTTTACAGGATGAGGCTTATACGGTTGATTGGGTCAAAGATGGTCGCCAAGCCATACTGACATTAAGGGTGCAACCTTACGACATCATCTTATTAGATTTGGGCTTGCCAGAGGTTGATGGCATGGGCGTGTTGACCGCTATTCGTGATGCTAAAATTGAAACGCCAGTATTAATATTAACTGCACGTGATCAACTAAGAGATAGAGTGGCAGGTCTAGACTCAGGGGCTGATGATTATGTCGTTAAGCCTTTTGAGCTAGCAGAAGTCTTTGCACGCATGAGAGTGCTTATTCGCCGTGCTCAAGGCAAGGCTGACAATCAAGTAACCGTTGGCAATTTAAGTTTAGATACCGCACACAAACGGGTCATGATGGATGGTCGCCCTATAGATTTGACCGCCAAAGAGTACATGCTCCTGACTACTTTTATGCTATCGCCTGAAAAAGTCATGTCCAAAAATGAGCTTGAAGATTCGCTATATGGCTGGGGCGGTGAAGTTGAGAGTAACGCCATTGAGTTTTTGATTCATAGTTTACGCAAAAAGGTCGGACAAGATAGAATCAAAAATATTCGTGGCCTTGGCTGGTATATCAGCAATACCTAACTTTAAATGAATAACCCAAAACACTCGCTATTATCTATAAAAGTTAAATGCTATGCCTAAATTCCGTAAGCTCTTTAACTCATTACAGTTCCAACTTATCTTTTGGTCTGTTGTGTCATTATTGCTACTGGCAATAGTGGCTGGCGGTTATGGATTTTGGTACAGCTATAACGAGATAAATGACTTTCAAGATGATAACTTAAAAAATACTGCCGCCTTATTGGAGCAGTCGCTCAATATTAGCGGTTTGAATAGTAATGCAGCTGCTTTAGACAATGAAGAGCATACCAGCAGTAACATCCATTTTGATACCGATGACGATGATGGTGCGATCACCGTTGATATCGTCATACTCTCCGCCTCACTCAGTAACGGGGTACAAGATTATCAGAATGATAAAAGCGATGACGAGCATGATTACTCAGAACCTATATCGCTGGCATTAGTAGATAGCATTCCACAAGGAATAAGCGATCAAGATATTGACGGCCATTCTTGGCGAACTTATAGAAATGATGTCAAGATTCAGTCTTTAGATACTGATGAAGAAGTGGCGCTAATCTTACGCCAGCAGACAGATTTACAGGATGATTTAGCCAAAGCCAGTGCCTTGCAATCTTTTTTACCCCTTATTATCGGTATAGCATTATTATTGCTTTTACTCCCTTTTATCATGTGGCGAATGATGAAACCTGTGCGCCAATTACACTATGAGATAAGCGCACGTAATGAGAATGACCTAAGTCCTTTATCGATTGGTAGACTGCCCTCTGAGTTGCTGCCACTAGCAGAATCCCTAAATAGGTTATTAGCCTTAGTGAAGATTAGTATAGAGCGTCAACAACGTTTTATCGCTGATGCTGCTCACGAACTGCGCTCGCCGCTCACTGCTATCTCATTACAGCGACAACGATTGCAGCGTATTAGTAATGATAATGTTATGTCGGAAGGTCTTGATAAACTGGCTATTCGCTTGAAACGTAATCAAAGTTTGGTTGAGCAATTATTGACGCTTGCTAAAGCTGGCAATATCAATACAGTGCTCGATCCTGAAGAAACCCCCACCAGCGTTAAATTTATTATCGAACAAGTCATAGGATTACTCATTCCTATTGCTGATAATAAAAATATCGAGCTAAGCCTTGATATGCAGTCTAATAATAAAGTAAATATGGGCGAGACATCGTTATTGATCCTGATCAAAAACCTTATTCAAAACGCCATTATTTACACGCCAACTGGTGGTCAAGTCATGGTTAAACTATATCAACTTGAGCAAAACCTAGACAAATCAGATAAATTAGCTCTAAATACTCAATACAGTTTTGGCTCACATGTAATTCAATCTGGAAAACCAAACAATTTTAACAAGGTCAAAGATAACAGACTAGTGTTACAAATAGTGGACTCAGGTGCAGGCATTGATTCTAGTGACTATGGGAATGCTTTTGAACCCTTTGTACGGCTTAACCAGTTGGCAGGTACTATTGATCAATTCAGCGATACTATAAGCGCTCCAAGATCAGATAGCGCCAGTAAGCAATCACAGGAAATAGAAGGTACAGGACTTGGGCTCTCTATCGTCAAGTCAATCTGTGAGCAGGCAGGTATCGATGTTTTTATGAATGACTCTACTTCTGAAATTTTAAACTTAAATGGTAATCGAGGACTTTGTATCACGCTAGTCTTCTAAACTTATACATAGAAATTTTAATAGCTTTAATTGGCTATATCTTCACGTTTTCTTAACACCTCTATTGATAATTTAGTGACGTCTACAACGTAACATTAAATTTGCTTCTCAATAGAGTGAATCCACCTATGAATACAACCTTGAACACTCAATATTCACCCACTGGTTTTAGTAATGATCCAGTGCTAAACGCTTTGTCCAAAGTTCCGGAAGTTACCCTACTTTTTTGGATAATTAAAATCGCTGCTACGACACTAGGTGAAACGGCAGGCGACGCTTTATCAATGTCGCTAAACCTAGGCTACATTGTCAGTACTGGTATATTCGCTGTATTGTTTGCTATAGCAGTAGCCACCCAAATCAAAGCTAACTCCTTTAATAAATGGTTATATTGGACCACCATTATAGCGACGACGACCTTAGGTACAACGATAGCAGATTACGTGACTAGGTCATTAGGCATTGGCTACGCTGGCGGGTCAGCGCTGCTGGTAGCTCTACTTGGGGTATGCCTAATTATGTGGCAGAAAACGATGGGAAGTATCGCTGTCGATAGCATTAGTAAACCTAAGGCGGAAGTGTTTTATTGGACGACCATCATGTTTTCACAAACATTAGGTACCGCACTTGGTGACTGGGTAGCAGACACTAAAGGCATGGGCTATACAACGAGTGCTATCATTTTTGGCTCTTTACTAGCGCTTATCGCTTTGATGCATTTTGGCACTAAAATATCTAAAACGCTTCTATTCTGGAGTGCCTTTGTCTTGACTCGCCCTTTAGGAGCAGTCTTAGGCGATTTCTTAGATAAGCCGCTTGATCATGGCGGTCTTGCACTTAGTCGTTTTGGAGCTTCGGCAGCACTATTAGTTTTCATCATTGCCTGCTTATTAGTTTTTAAGCAGCGTGCTAGTGCTAGGGCTCACTGATAGTTTTTAAAAAGTTAAGTACGAAATATGTACATTAAAACCATAAATAATGTCTAAATTTTATACTTAACTAGTGACCAAAATTGATATTCATGTTGCTATAAACTCCTTTAAAATACGCTAAACGTCATACCGATCAATCCTTTACACCCCTTTATTTGTATAGTATGGTAGGTTATTATACATTAATATAACTTAATGAAATATGGTGGTTCTAGCCTCCGAAGTCGTGGGTTCGATTCCCGCCGAGCGCACCAATTATGATGTTTACAACCTCGCTCCATCACTTCCTTAGCACTGCCCTAAACTATTCATACTCATCAAACCTACACTTCAAAATGTTTGAGGTTTTTTTGTGCCCGTATACTTCTGAGGCTCTCACCTATAGTCGGTTCGGTATAATTTGGATACAAGGAAGCCGAGTGAAAGTACTACAAATACTAGACTGAGCGAGACTGACACCGTACCCAATTTATAGAGAATTGACTATATAGCAAAATTTACTCCGCCTCTTGTAGATTTGCAGTCAGTTGGTCACGGCTGGGGACTCGGTGGTAATTAATCACTGGTATCTCACCTAGACGGCGCTGACTTGCAGCAATCTTCTTATCAATCGTAATCATTGCGACTTTCTTGCCTTGTTTGCTAACGAGTAAATGATTTGCCTTACGTGTGACTCGATAATCAGGAAAGTACTGCTTTAATAGCGCTGATGTTTTTTGCAGAGCATCATTAGGTGTTGCATTTTTTGATTTTGCGCCACTATGCTTTTCGCCTACTTTTGCCCCGCGCGATTTTGCTGCGAACCATAAGGCTGCGATGACAGCGAACAATATGACAAGCCACCAAATTCCGTCTATCATAAGAAAAAATATCCATTATTAGCAAGGGTTGGCTCATGTTAGCAGAATTATCACCAGCGTTAATAGCAGAAGTAAAACTTGCGGCAAAACTGTTGGCAGCGAAACAGCATATTTGCATTTTGACTGGCGCTGGCATTTCAGCAGAAAGCGGCATTCCAACGTTTCGAGACAAGCAGACAGGATTGTGGGAGAACTACGGCGTTGAGGATTTGGCCACACCTGAAGCGTTCGTTCGTGATCCCAAGCTGGTGTGGTCATGGTATCAGTGGCGCAGACAGCTGGTAGCAGATAAAGCGCCAAATCCAGCCCATCATGCGTTGGCTCATTGGCAATACCATGCGCAAACTTCTGATCAGCAAGTGACTCTCATCACTCAGAATGTCGATGATTTGCATGAGCAAGCTGGTAGCTCGGTGACTCATTTACACGGTCATCTGTGGCGCAACCGCTGTGGTCAATGTCAGACACCCTATCAAGATCAACCAAGAACTTCATACGATAACCGAAACACCATGAGCTTCGATGAGGCACTGCTGACCTGCCCGCATTGTGGTGGCTATATCCGACCGGATATTGTTTGGTTTGGAGAAGCCTTACCCATACAAGCATGGCAGATTGCAGAAGAAGCAGCGGCTAATTGCGAGGTATTTATCAGTATTGGCACATCAAGTCTTGTTTACCCTGCCGCAGGTCTCGCACAGCTAGCCAAGCAAAATGGTGCCAAGATTATAGAGATAAACCCCGACCCGACGCCAAACACCATCGTTGATATCACTTTAGCAGAAAAGGCTGGCGTCATTTTGCCATTACTTATAGAAGAAATTACTGCTTTATAAGTATGGGTATAAAATGAACAATAAAAAAGGCTTAACGATTGATATCAACCGTTAAGCCTTTACTGCTAAAAAATAAATGCATTAAAGCTTATTTCAACGCAAGATCAACCTTCGCTAAGTAGGATTCTTTTAACTCATTACTGATAAATGAGGAGTTAAAGGAGTTCTTTACTAAAGTAACAACATCGTCTTCCGTTAGCGGTAAGTTTTCGCATATATTTATAAAGTTCTGATTCATATAGCCTTTGAAATATGCTGGATCGTCTGAATTGACACTAATGTTCAAACCATAATCTAGCAGCTCTTTGATATTGTGTTCTTTATAATTTTCAAAGACCTTGAGTTCGATATTTGAGTTCGGACAAACTGTTAGCGGCATTTGCTCGTCTTTGAGCCTTTGCATCAATTCTGGGCTTTTTATAGACTGCACACCATGATCGATTCTATTAATCTCTAACAAATCCAAAGCTTCGTAGATATACGAAAAATCTGCCTCTTCGCCTGCATGAGCGACCAGCTTAAAGCCTTCTTCTTTGGCTTTTTTGAATACCTCTTTAAATTTCGATGGCGGATTGCCCAATTCTGATGAATCAAGACCAACACCGATGATATCATTTTTGAACGCCAATGCTTGCTCTAAGGTTTCAAACGCCTCTTCTTGTGATAAATGTCTTAAGAAGCACATAATGATACAAGACGTAATACCATACTTTTCTTTAGCATCTACGAGCGCTTCTTTGATACCGGTGATTACGGCTTCAAAAGACACACCACGTTCGGTATGCGTCTGTGGGTCAAAAAATATTTCTGTGTGAATGACATTGTCTTCAACACATTTAAGAATGTATTCCCACGTCAAATCATAAAAATCATCTTTTGTGAGCAGGACATTGGCGCCCGCATAGTAGATATCTAAAAAGGTCTGCAAGTTGGTGAAGTTATAAGCATTGCGTACATCTTCTATGTCTGCATAAGGAATCTCTACTTGGTTTTTTTTCGCCAATCTAAACATCAGCTCAGGTTCTAGCGAGCCTTCAATATGTAGATGAAGTTCCGCTTTTGGTAGCTTTTTTATTAACTCGATCATAGTGTTCCAGTAATGGTTTTTGATAAAGGCTTTTTTTTAAGACTTTCTTTCTGAGGATTGCTCTCTATAAATGCGTCTGGCTATAGATGCGTTTGGAAGCGCCCTCTTGTTTAAAAGTCTATTATATTTGGATTTCGCCTAAAACCCTATAGATTAAGATCAAAACGTCCTACCTTATTATAAGCATCACTTCATAAACGCTATTTCATAAACGCTATTTCAAAAATACCACCGTATCGGACAGCTCATTACCTGCTGGGTTATGCTCAAGATGATAGTACTGACGCAATACCTGTCCAACTTCGTCTAATAATTCAGCCAAGCTCTCTTCAGTGTTTTTATTTGCGATGCCCGACACGGCTTTTTCACACATTGCCCGCCAGACTGTGGGGCTCACATGAGCGCTGATACCGCGATCCGCGACTATCTCTAATTGGTGCTCACAGATATTGACATAAACCAAGACACCCGTGTTTTCTTCGGTGTCCCACACGCGATACTCGCTAAATAAATCCACCGCACGCTCGCGACAGTCGATATGATAAGCATCCTGAGTCGGCAGGTGGTTTTCTATAATTAAAAACACTTCTCCACGATGGCCACGCTCTGCGCTAGTGACCTCATCTGTCAAACGGGCTTTGGCTTCTGCTGTCAGCCATTTGCTGTGCAGCAAAGGCACAAATAAGACCTGACGCCACCAGCGGGCAAAACTGGCTTTTGGAGCATTGTTTTCTGACATTTAATTGTTTCCTCACAGACATCATTTTTGCAGGTTGTTTGCGTTTTTTTACTGCGGCTTCATTTGCTCGGTTTTTACTAACCAATTTTTAATAGTTACTTACCATGAGCCACCAGCGCCGCCACCGCCAAATCCACCACCGCCGCCACCAAAGCCGCCGCCTCCGAAACCCCCACCGCCAAAGCCGCCACCACTTCCGCCACCCATACCGGGTAAGAAAATCATACCGCCGCGTCGTCTGCCACCTTTACCGCCGCCACCTTTGCCACCACCGCCGCCGCGTGAGATCAAAAACAGCCATATAAATATTGCCATAATCAATGTCATAAAGAACCCGCCGCCCAGTGCCAGCGAGCCAGCAAAAAAACCACCTGCGGTAATGATAGAACCAAATACTCGGCCTAAAATGTTGGTAATAAAACTACCAAATATCATTGCCATAATAAATAAGAAAATAGGTGATGGTAGCTCATCTGAGCCTTGCTGGACATTACGCTCCGCAGCTTGAGCATCGGCACGGGCCAATACGTCAGGATCAGCAGTCAGACGCGTTTTGAATGCATCAACACCTGCTAGTATCCCTGCGCCATAGTTGTCTTGCTTAAACAATGGTGTGATGTCTTCACGAATGATACGGTTGACCGCAGCATCTGGTAACACACCCTCTAGCCCATAACCCGTTAGGACATACATATCACGGTCATTGACTGCGACGACAATCAGCAAACCATCATCGATATCTTTATCACCCAACTGCCATTTCTCTGCAACCTGCAAAGCATAGTCAAAGATAGGCAAACCATTGGTAGTCGGCACAATGACAACAGCTGCCTGCGCCAAACCTTGTTGATAGATACTTCTGAGCTGCGCCTCTAAGCGCTGCTTTTCTTGCGGGTTTAAAATATTGGCTTGGTCAATAACAGGGCTGTTTAATATGAGCTTGTCCGCATCGACACTTTCAGCATTTGATTGAACAGCTGGCTTAGCAGGCGCTCGTGTTGCTGGATTTTCACTATTAGCCGTGTCATTGTCAGCCGCATTAGGGTTGATCGCATCGTTGCCCAATATGGCTTCGTTAATTGCCTCGTTACCCAATACCGCATCATTTATGGCTTCGTTGGACTCGCCTGCTTTGGCAATGGCTACCAGATCCTCGACACTGCGGTTTTGCAGATTCGAGGGGCTGTTTGAGCCACTATCGGTAGCCACTGCCGTATCATTAGGTGCCGCATACAGCACTGGCGCACTACTGATGCTCAGTGTGAATAGTAATACTGATAAGATTGCTTTTGAATGATTCATCTAATCTATACCACCTCAAATGACGTCTGTGCTGAATGAATGGCTACTACTACAATAACTATGAGCTTCGTTTATCTTTTAAGCATCAAGCCTTATTATGCGTCTTACTTTACTGAGCAGCTGCTGCATCGTCGTCACCAAAATCAACACTGGGTGCTGTTGAAATGGCGTCTTCATTGGCTACCGTAAAGTTTGGCTTGGTATCTAGACCAAATACTTTAGCAGTGATGTTGGTTGGGAATTGACGCACCGTCGTATTATAGCTTTGTACTTCTTGAATATAGCGGTTACGAGCAACGGCGATACGGTTTTCCGTGCCTTCTAGCTGTGCTTGCAAATCTTGGAACAAGGCATCTGACTTTAGATCAGGATAGCGCTCAGAGACAGCCATTAGACGCGATAAAGCGCCAGTCATCTGCTCTTGCGCAGCCGCATAACGCTCCATCGCTTCAGGGTCGTTGAGCACCTCAGGGGTCACGGTGATACCACCAGCACGTGAGCGCGCTTCAGCAACTTGGGTAAACACCTCTTGCTCTTGCTCTGCGTATTGCTGTACGACTTTGACCAAGTTTGGCACTAGGTCTGAGCGGCGTTGGTATTGGTTGACTACTTCTGACCACGAAGCCGTTACCTGCTCATCTTGTGCTTGCAGATTGTTATAACCACAACCCGTCAAACCAACGGTAGAAGTCGCTAATACTGCTGATAGCAACATGGGTTTTACAATGGATTTACGCGTCATCGTTGTCTCTCCTAATAATGATAAATAACAAATACCTAGTAACACGTTTTTTTACAGCTGATATAACCACTTGTTCAACCATCCTGTACGTCTATTATCCAGTCCATCAACTGCTACTTTATTCAATAGAATGATAGTCGTCAGTAACGGTTACATTTTATAGCCTACAAGACATTCTGCCAATAATGGCGATATAACCCACTTTTTACAATTCATCGTTACCAAAACACAACCGCCACGCTTAATCATATTGGCATTTATACTTGCTTACACTATGGTTATATTTATCCAAAAGCCTAATTATGTTGACTAATAAACCATTTCGCTCTGAACTGCGGGTAAAACAATAATGTAGCAGTTACAAAACTCCTTTGTTTCATCGCTATTTATTGTGGGGTCTGTCGTCTCAAACATCGAGATATCCTGCTACTCTTAAAGAAATTTCTAGTAATTGTGCCAAAAATATGGCAAATTGCAGTTACGTAGCCGTACGGTTTGAATACATTTGGTAGTGGACTTATCGTTTGTTTAGTATTAGAGGATTACGAACGTCTGGTTAACTCTGTTCAGGGATCGCCAAAGCCTCAACTTACAAATCGACAAGCTTTTACCAGTGTAGCCAATCGATACGACTCATAGCAAGTTGAATGCTATCACTTTACTGATAAGTATTTAATTATATAACCGCCTGTTTTATCCGCTGGTCCATTTATAACAGCTATTGCGTCGATGACGTAATGACTGGATGTACCGCATAATGAAGACAGCAAAGGATTGCAACTGCAGCTCATTTTGAAATTGACTCTGATGAGCGGTATACACATGGTCAGTGTTGCGAATAGGCCAAGCGGATAAATACAGACAACTACAGTCCATTCTGAGTGGCTAAGTACATATAAGACTTAACGAGATGTGTAAGTCTATGCAGGCAAACTAAGTGAGCCACTAGAGCAATTGGTTGACGCCGGTATTAGTATTAATAGCCACTTTGAGACAGTATTAGGAATATACATATGGAAGGTTTAGTCAATTTAGTAAACGGAATTATCTGGAGCCCTGCACTGATCTATCTGTGTCTGGGTGCGGGTCTGTTTTATTCCATTATGACGCGCTTCGTACAAGTACGTCTATTCGGTGAAATGATCAAATTACTATTCACCGGTAAATCTAGCGCACAAGGTATTTCATCATTTCAGGCACTTGCCGTCTCACTCGCAGGACGCGTGGGTATGGGTAACATCGCTGGGGTAGCTGCTGCTATCGGCTTCGGTGGTCCAGGTGCAGTATTTTGGATGTGGGTTGTGGCCTTCTTAGGGGCATCTACTGCCTACGTCGAGTCTACCCTTGCACAGATTTACAAAGAAAAAGATGTGATTACTGGCGAATATCGCGGTGGCCCTGCTTATTACTTTGAGCGTGCCCTTGGTCAAAAATGGTACGGTATTCTCTTCGCCATCGCCTCTATTTTAGCTTGCGGTATGTTCTTACCAGGCGTACAGGCAAACGGTGTTATCAGTGCATTCGCACAGGTGATGGGTGAAGGTACTATCATGAACGTCGGAGGCCTAGAAGTTGGCTCTATGCGTTTAGTGGCACTAGGTATCATTCTAGTCGTTCTAGGTATCATCATCTTTGGTGGTATTAAGCGTATTGCAACTTTTACCGAGTTTGCTGTACCTTTTATGGCACTAGGTTATATCGTTTTAGCCTTAATTATTATGTTCTCTAACGTCAGCTTGATCCCAGATGTATTTGGGATGATCATTGGTGATGCATTCACTGCCCAAGCAGGTTTCGGTGCTGCTATTGGTTGGGGTGTAAAACGTGGTATTTACTCTAACGAAGCTGGACAAGGTACTGGCCCTCACGCTGCTGCTGCTGCTGAAGTTGAGCATCCATCACAGCAAGGTTTAGTACAGGCATTCTCAGTATATGTCGATACGTTGCTAGTCTGTTCTGCTACCGCCTTTATGATTTTATCTACAGGCATGTATAACATTCAAGGTACGCTTCCAGATGGTCAGTTCATCGTACAGAATGTTGCAGCTGGTGTTGAGATTAACTCACCTGCCTTTACGCAAATGGCAATGGAATCTGTCTATGGCACCTATGGTAATACCTTTATTGCCATCGCAGTATTCTTCTTTGCCTTTACTACGATTTTGGCTTACTACTACATCGCTGAAGTAAACGTGGCTTACTTGACTCGCTTCCTCGGTCGCGGTGCCAATAAAACTGGTCTATTCTTAGTCAAAATTCTAATCATGGTGATGGTTGCCTACGGTGGCTTGAATTCAGCTGGTTATATCTGGGCTATTGGTGATATTGGTGTTGGTCTCATGGCTTGGCTCAATATTGTTGGTATCTTGGTCATCTTCATTGTGGCTCGTCCAACACTGACTATGCTAAAAGATTATGAAGCTCAGCGTAAAGCTGGCGTGAAACGCTATAGTTTTGATCCTGCCAAATTTGGTATCAAAAACGCACCGTATTGGGAAGAGCGTCATCTAGCTGAACAAAAAAGAATGAACGCAGATCCACTACGTAAAGACAACGTATAATATTCTTTAGTTTGGTACTGCTACATCCTACTCATTGCGTATAAAAAGCCCGAGACTATTGTCTCGGGCTTTTTTGTGCCGATATTCTTATAGATCGTCGTAAAAAATACCAAGATAAATATATTGGCACAAAAAAGCCCAGCTCAATGGCTAGGCTCTTTCAGTATTATCTATACGTCAACTACTGATAAGTCATGACCAGTAGTCTGTAAAAAATTACTCAGGCATTAATACCGCATCGATAGTGTGTACCACACCATTGGTTGCCATGATGTCAGTACCAGTGATGTTAGCCGTTCCACCAGTAGCATCTGTAATGACGTTAGCATCGCTAATAGAAATCGTTGCGCCGTTAGCGGTTTTGATATCAGTAGCGTAAGGGATATCAGCAGCTTTAACTTCCATAGGTACTACATGGTAAGGAAGTACTTTCTTAAGTAAATCAGTGTTAGCCAATAACTCTTCTTTAGTCACGCCTAGCTTCTCTAGTACTGGAGCAAAAGCATCGTCAGTTGGGGCAAATACTGTGTATTTGGTATCTTCCATCAACATAGTATCAAGACCAGCGGCTTGAAGCGCTGCTGTAAGGATAGTTAGGTTCTCATTGCCTGCCGCTATTTCAGCGATAGTCTGTGTAGCTTCCATGTCCATTTCAGTCATTGGCTCTGCTTCAACCATTGGATCAGCTTCAGCAACTGGCTCAACTGCCATTTCTTCAGTGGTAACTTCAGGATCAACTGGATCAGTAGCGGCTTCTTTGTCACTACAAGCGGCTAGTGACATGGCGGCTGTAACTACGGCGATAGATAGTAAGTTTTTCTTTAACATAGGTATTTCCTTGTAGATAATTAATTAAATAATGTGATTAACAAATATTCATTTTAAATAAAGATAAAAGTGACTGATATCTTGCAGACAGTACTGACTACTTATTATCCAGTCCTGATATCAAATTCGCTATATCGATAACTATAATTCTAACGGTTTAATTTTTAATTGGTACTTACTTAGGTAGCAACACTGTATCAATCACGTGTACGCTGTTGTTGACTTTTATTCTAGATATGGCGTATCGGCAATACAACTGCTTTATAATTGCTAATACGCTATTTTGAAGTAGCACTATTTGACATACTATATATCTAAAAATGCCATTATCTGATTATTGACTCATACAGATAACGGCTGTTATTGGCTCAATCTCTACCCTATAGAAAGTAGAGATATCAGGTTTTGATTACTCTTATTTAGGTAACAACACTTTATCGATCACGTGTACCACACCATTGTTAGCAGCGATGTCAGTTTTCAAGATGTTAGCTGTGCGGCCATTTTCATCCATCAACTTACCTTCTTTAGTTACCATCAAGGTATCTTTGCTGGCTGTCATGACATTACCAGGCTTAACGTCTTTAGCGTACATGGCCATATCACCACTCACAACGTGATAACCTAATACCTTGGTTAACAAAGGCTTGTTAGCGAACAACTGCGCTTTGGTCATACCTGTTTCTTGTAATGCTTGCATAAAAGCAGCATTGGTCGGTGCGAATACGGTGTAATGAGCATTAGGATCAGACAACATGCCTGCTAGACCGGCTGCTTGTACTGCCTCTACCAATACTGAGAACTCAGGATTGCTTTGCGCCACTTGTACGACATTCATTTTTGCCATAGATTGGCTGTGCATTGGCGCTTTCATATCCGCGCTTTTGCTTGGCATCATATTATTACAAGCGCTTAGGCCTGCGATTGAAAGAGCAAGTGTACCGATAGTAGCAATTTTAGTAATTTTCATAATATATCCCTTAATGATTGAATCATTCTTGATTATTGTATTACTGACTTACAGAGTAGATAATTGGCTTTAGAATGTGTTAATTGCGCTATTGATAATATTTATCAAATAGTAATAACAATGAACACTTTCTTGTAAGTTTTTCTTACCAACAGCCAATTCTTCTGAAATTAAATTAACATATAGAAAAGCCTTATGAATTCACTTTTACGCTACTTTTTGTCGTAGGCATGTAAGTTCTGTCGGACTTTTAATAGTCTTGATAGGTTTTAACCTTAAAAACAAAGCTTTATGTAATCTTTAAACGAAATGATATTCATTTGTGCCTATTTATTTTATGCAATAAACTCCAAACTTGATGGCTCAAAAAGCAGATTTTGTATCTGCCATATTGCCAAAGAGGAATAAGCACTATCCCGCGTGGGATATTATTTTCATGCTAAAATAATGCGACTTTTTCGACGCCTTTTATATACATTTACACCCTATCTGTTATTCCTTCCTTTTATGACATTGACGATATAAGCAGCGCTCCTATGACTCAAACGATTACTTCTCAACATGATGCCACCTCTAGCTCAGCGCAATCTGCTGATGATTTCATCCTCACGCCACCTGCCGTGTTTCCATATAAAGAGCAGCAGCTAACAGCACGTGCCCGTATCACTGAGCAAATGGCCTCAAGAATTTTGATGTTAGACGGGGCGATGGGTACGCAGATTCAAACCTATAAATTAGAAGAAGCAGATTATCGTGGTGAGCGCTTTGCGGATATAGACCAAGATGTGCGCGGCAATAATGATTTGCTCGTACTCTCGCAACCGCAAATGATTATAGACATTCATAACGATCATTTGACTGCTGGCGCGGATATTATCGAGACCAATAGCTTCAACGGTACGCGTCTATCCATGGCCGACTACGACATGGAATATTTGGTACCTGAGTTAAATAGGACAGCCGCTCAACTTGCCCGCAGTGCAGCAGATGCGTTCACTGCCAAGACACCTGATAAGCCACGTTTCGTCGCTGGTGTCGTAGGCCCTACCTCACGCACGTGCTCGCTATCACCTGATGTCAATGACCCAGCCTTTCGTAATATCACCTTTGATGAATTGGTACTCAACTACCGCGAAGCGACCTTGTGCTTGATAGAAGGCGGTGTCGACCTTATCCTAATCGAGACAATCTTTGATACGCTGAATGCGAAAGCAGCGATATTTGCCATTACTGGCGTGTTTGATGATATTGGTTTTGAATTACCAATTATGATTTCGGGTACGATTACTGATGCCTCAGGTCGTACCTTATCAGGGCAAACGGCTGAAGCATTTTATAACTCAATTCGCCACGCCAAACCATTATCGGTTGGCTTCAACTGTGCGCTTGGTGCTGATGCGCTGCGCCCACACATTCAAACGTTATCTAATATCGCCAATACTTATGTGTCAGCGCATCCAAACGCAGGCCTACCCAATGAGTTTGGTGAATATGATGAAACCGCTGATGAGACGACAGCATTGCTTGAAGGCTTTGCCAAAGCGGGCATCTTAAACATCGTGGGCGGCTGCTGTGGTACGACACCAGAACACATTCGCCAAATCGCTAACATGGTGAAAAACTATGCGCCGCGCGTGATTCCTGAAATCGCTCCTGCCTGCCGCTTGTCTGGACTTGAGCCATTTACCATCACAGCAGACAGCTTATTCGTCAACGTGGGTGAACGTACCAACGTGACAGGCTCTAAAAAGTTCTTACGCTTGATCAAAACCGAAGCCTATACCGAAGCGCTCGATGTCGCTCGCGATCAGGTAGAAGGCGGCGCGCAAATCGTCGATATTAACATGGATGAGGGCATGCTCGACTCCAAGCAGGCGATGATTCACTTCATCAATCTAGTTTCTGGCGAGCCAGATATTAGCCGCGTACCACTCATGATTGATTCCTCTAAATGGGACATCATCGAAGAAGGTCTAAAGCGCACTCAGGGTAAATCTGTCGTCAACTCTATCTCCTTAAAAGAAGGTCATGCTGAGTTTGTCGAGCGCGCCAAACTCTGTATGCGCTATGGTGCCGCCGTTATCGTCATGGCATTTGATGAAGATGGTCAGGCCGACACTTACGAGCGTAAAATCCAAATCTGTCAGCGCAGCTATGATGTGTTGGTTAACGAAGTTGGTTTCCCTTCTGAAGATATTATCTTTGACCCGAACATTTTTGCGGTTGCCACTGGTATCACTGAGCACAACAACTACGGTGCGGATTTCATCAACGCCACTAAGTGGATTACGGATAACTTGCCAAACGCCATGGTATCGGGTGGTGTGTCTAACGTGTCGTTTAGTTTCCGTGGCAACCCGATTCGTGAAGCCATCAACTCCGTCTTCCTATTTCATGCGATTACCAATGGCCTGACCATGGGTATCGTCAACCCAGCCATGCTTGAGTTATACGATGACATTCCAAAGGAAGCTCGTGACGCTATCGAAGATGTCATGCTCAACCGCAATCAAGGCGAAACAGGTCAAGACGCGACCGAACGCTTGATGACAGCTGCTGAAAACTATCAAGACGGTGGTAAGAAAAAAGAAAGCACAGTCGATATGAGCTGGCGTGAAGGCACCGTCGAAGCGCGTATTGCCCATGCGTTGGTAAAAGGTATTACCACCTTTATCGAAGCCGATACCAAAGAAGCGTGGGAGAAATATCCCAAACCGCTAGAAGTCATCGAAGGCCCACTCATGGACGGTATGAATATCGTCGGTGATCTATTCGGTGCCGGTAAAATGTTCTTACCGCAAGTCGTGAAATCTGCCCGCGTGATGAAGCAGTCTGTTGCGTGGTTGAACCCGTACATCGAAGCCGAAAAAGTCGAGGGCGAAGTCAAAGGTAAAATCCTGATGGCGACCGTCAAAGGTGACGTGCATGATATCGGCAAAAATATCGTCGGCGTGGTACTTGGCTGTAATGGCTACGACATTGTCGATTTGGGCGTGATGGTCCCTTGTGAAAAAATCCTTGATACCGCTATCGCCGAAAAAGTCGATATCATCGGTCTGTCTGGTTTGATTACCCCAAGCCTCGATGAAATGGTCTATGTCGCCAAGCAAATGCAAGAGCGCGGCATGACGCTACCATTGATGATTGGCGGTGCCACAACCTCTAAAGCGCATACTGCGGTCAAGGTTGAGCCGCAGTATCAAAACGATGGCGTCATCTACGTCACTGATGCCTCACGCTCAGTCGGTGTGGTCACCAAGCTATTATCAAAAGAGCATCGTCAAGCGCTGATCGATGAGACACGCGAAGAGTACGTCAAAGTACGTGAGCGTCTGGCCAAGCGTCAGCCAAAAGCGGCCAAGATCTCTTATGCGAACTCGGTCAAGATTGGATTTCAGTACGATTGGGAAAACTATGTGCCACCAGTGCCTAATAAGTTAGGCCAAGTGATATTGGATGATTACCCTATTATCAACCTACTGCCATATATCGATTGGACGCCGTTCTTTATCTCTTGGGGACTGGTCGGTAAGTATCCGAAAATATTGCAAGACGATGTGGTTGGCGAAGCGGCTCGTGATTTATTTGAAAATGCCAATGAGCTGATGCAAAAGATGATCGATGAGAAGTCACTCGTGGCCAAAGGGGTGTTTAAGCTTATGCCTGCGCGCCGTACTGGTGCCGATACGGTCACGGTCTACGACAATACGCCTGCTGATGGCGGCAAACCAACCTATCAGTTTGAACACTTACGTCAGCAAAGCGACAAAGCCAGTGGTAAGCCGAACTTTAGCTTGGCGGACTTTATCTCGCCATCAGAGACACATACTGACCACTTGGGCGGCTTTACCGTCTCCATCGTGGGTACAGAAGCACTCGCTGAAAAGTACAAAGCGGCAGGTGATGATTATAATGCCATTATGGTGCAGGCATTGTCTGATCGCTTGGCTGAAGCATTCGCTGAACATCTACATGAGCTCATCCGTAAAGAGTATTGGGGCTATCAACCGACTGAGTCACTCACCAATGATGAGATGATCAAAGAGAAATACGTTGGCATCCGCCCTGCACCTGGCTACCCTGCTTGTCCTGAGCATACGGAAAAAGGCAAATTGTTTGATTGGCTCGGTACGGTAGATGCGATTGGCACGACTTTGACCGAAAGCTATGCGATGTGGCCTGCGTCATCGGTCAGCGGATTCTATTATTCGCATCCTGACAGTGAGTACTTCAATGTCGGTAAGATAAGCCGTGATCAGTTAGAGAGCTATGCTGAGCGTAAAGGCTGGGATATGAAAACTGCTGAGAAATGGTTAAATCCGAATTTATAGTCGATTGGCTAATCAAGTTATAGAAACCTAATAGTTCTTTTTTGGCTTACTTATTTAATATAGGTAAGCCATTTTTTATGGGGTAGTGATTTGCGTTAAATAAGCAAACTTATTGCTCGCTTAATAACAAAATACTTTTATCATTTGCTAATAATAACCATGCTAAATTACTAGACATTCTATTACTCTTATTATTGTGAGACAGGCTATGAATCAGATTGCATTACTTTCTAGTTGGATTGGCAAAACCTTTGCAATCTGGGCATTGGTCAGTGCTGTTTTGGGATTTGTTTTTCCTGAATTCTTTGCCTCGTTGGCTTTTTTGATCGTTCCTATACTTGGCATCATTATGTTTGGGATGGGCATGACGCTCAAAACGGAAGATTTTCTGGAAATTGTCAAACGACCAAAGCCTGTACTGGTAGGCCTATTAGCACAGTTTACGCTAATGCCTCTTATCGCTTACTTATTAACGGTCATTTTCAACCTTGATCCTTTAATAGCAGTCGGTGTTATCTTGGTTGGCTGTTGCCCGGGCGGTACCTCTAGTAACGTGATTACGTTCTTAGCCAAAGGTGATGTGGCTTTGAGTGTGGCGATTACTTCTATCTCTACCCTACTTGCACCTTTTCTAACCCCTATTCTGCTCAGTATTTTTGCGGGGCAGCTGATTGATATCGATTTGGCCAGTATGATGATAACCATTACAAAAATCGTAATCTTGCCCATATTACTGGGTGTTATCTTTCATAAATTTTTGGGTAAAAAGATCGAGTTCGTCACCGAGGTATTACCGATGGTGTCGGTATTGGGTATCTCTATTATCATCGCGGCTGTGGTGGCCGTGTCTAAAGCGACTATTCTAGACAGCGGTGCTATCGTATTTATCGTGGTTGCATTACATAATATGACGGGTTATACCTTGGGATATGTAATCGCTCGCTTGTCTGGATTTACGGAGAAACAACGCCGCGCGATTATGATAGAAGTGGGCATGCAAAACTCTGGTCTAGGCGCCGCCCTTGCAGCAACTTATTTCAATCCTGTCGCTGCCTTACCTAGTGCGATCTTTAGCGTATGGCATAACTTTAGTGGTGCGTTGGTTGCGAATATATTTGCTAAGAGAGATGCTAGGTAGAAGTTAAATCCAAATTTGTAAGGATAGTTTTAGTTAGCAATTTCTAGAGAGGTATCTAATGAGTGGGATAGTTACTTAAGTAGCCAATTCCATTTTGCTTCAGCCTTTCAATCTAGACTAACAATATAACCCGGTAACCGAGGTTAGCCATAGCTTCACATCTTTTCAGGTATTTATTGTGGTTGCAGGTTTTTCTTTTAATAAAAATTGTTATAACTACTCTATAAAGAAATTCTGTTTACCTTTAATTTCTCCATTTTCATAATAATATAGCCCTGATATCTCAAGCCTTTTATTGCTTCCATCACGGCCTTTACCCATTGCTGTTTTTTCACCCAATATAGTCCAAACCACTCTACATCCTGTTTTCTCTTGTAATTCTTCTAACTTATCTTTGCGAATGAGTAAATTAGCTCTATCATTGCCATATAATGAAGCATCGAATAAAACCACTTTATTATCTGGATCTAACCATGCACCAGCATACTCAGAGTTAGTTAAATTTAGTTTTTCTGATACTAACTGGCTAGGAGAAATTACACTATAAGCCAGATCTGAATTTCTTCCACCTTCCCATCTGTGTTCTTCAGAGCAAACATAAGCTTTACCCAAAGAACTCTGATTGTAATCAGTTTTTATATCCTGCCATCCGTATCTTGCATAATATGGGTTATCATACATTTTAAGTAATGGTGACCAATAGTATTCTAAATTAAATAAATAATACTCTTCAGCAGGTTGAGGCATCCAATTACCCATAAAACTCTTATCTTTTAGAGATAAAGTTACATTTTCAAACTCATCATTTTTAATAAGATACGCTTGAACTCGATACCAAACCCTCTGATAGTTACCTGAATGAATATTTTCACCCAAGTTAGGTTTCGGAGCAAACTCAATGTGCTGTTCCAAACTCAACCATTGATCACCATCAAAGCTCTTAAGGATAAGATTGTGAGGATCTATTAAGTTTTCGCTAGATTGTGACCAACTTTCAAAATCGTCACTCCAATCTTCGTAAATTGGGTTGGTAATCAATTTTACATCACTTTTTCTAGGAGCCATAAAAGTAGGGTCTATATCTCGAAGACAAGTATCTAAAGCTCCGTCATACCATACCTTTACAACTTTTTCTCCATACTTAGTAGATGGTTCTATCATTTTATAATTATCAGACACTCTCGCAAAAACCTCATACAATGCTATCCATTGATACTTCTTACCTATTCTTTCTATTGTATTAGTATGGCGGTCACCATTAGCTGCCTCATATTTATCAAAATCCTCATGCTTCTCTAAAGAGTACCCATACTGCTCAAAAATAAGTTGTACTGCATAGTTACTTAGTTTTGAAACATCTAAATAATCAAAGTTACTAAATGCAGCCTGAAATGTATATCTCCCAAAATCTCCATAACCTCCAATACCAACCGCATATTCAGTTGTCATCGAACTAATAATTCTGCTACCTACAAAACGATACTTAGGGTCACCTTCTAGTATCCCTTCAGGATGGTATTTTTCGACAATTTCTTTTCTTGTTGGCAAACTAGCTGGAAATTTACTTTTATATGGAGGTCTACATGATTGAAGCGTCTTTTCATTAAAACGAATTATCCCTTTATTTTGAGCATGTTCTACTATATTTCTAGCATAGTCTCTTACTAGTACATTTGGATAAACCTCATTTTTCGAGAAGAACCTTTCTACTAGATAATTACAAATATTACTTAAACCTTTAAGTTGCTTAGAAATTAAAACAGCTCCATAAACTGATGCAAACAACCTATCTATAATATAAGGATCGTCTACTTCTATGAATAGTTCTAGAATTTCCATAGCAATTAATAAGTTGTCCTTAAACAGCTTAACAAGTGCTTGTGTCGCACTATCACGAAGTTTAATATTTGTCGTAGTAAATAGCCACGCTAGACTGATTCCCACCAGTTTACGACTAGAGTTGGATAACTGCTCAGAAAAAGAGGCTTCCTTAGTCCAATCAATCAAACTAAGTATTGAAGATGTATCATATATACGACTACTTATATGAACTGTCCAAATAGCATCTCTATCTGCCATGCTCATATCTTCTAACCAGAAGTGCAGTTCCTTAGCATTAAACGGATGGTTTTCACGTCCTGCAATTTTGTACATCAAATCTATAAAATCACTAAAAAGATCATTATCTTTAAAAACATGTGTAATGATGAATATCTTAGATTTAACTACATCAATATTACTTTCGCTTCTCCAAGATAAACTCGCTATAAAAGCTTTTCCTAAAATAGAGAGCATATATTGTGACTGTGTTGGAAACACATCGAAAACTTCTTTTTTGAATTTTGTTGGGATTAATACTGCCAGTATACTTATAACTCCAACTGATAAGTTAGTATCTTTGAAGGTAAGAGATAGATTGTCACAAGTTAAGACTGTACTTAACTCAGTAGCACTATTAATACTATTACAAATATTGTCAGCTGTCAGAAAGTCTAAAAATCTTTCAAAAGCAAAATATATATACTCAGTCTCAGTGGTTCTATCATAGTAACTAAGCAATAAATCCTCTGCTAAAAGCATTTGTAAAAAGTTCTCAGCATCTGATACTCTATAACTAGAAATAACAAGCTCTAAAGCTTCCTGATAAGTGATTTGACTACCATTTTTTAAATATATCTCTTCTGCAACTTTAAGTAATACTTTTTTTACGTAGTTAGTTTTATTCCGATAATTAAGCATAGTTACATGTGATAGCTTTAAATTTATTTTCCTCAGGTACTCATCAAAAACATCTGTTATAAGATTGATCGAATATTCGTTGCTGATTTTACTCGCTCTGTATTCACAATAAATCTTCAGAAAAAGAGGGTTTTTGAACTCATCCTCCAATACTGGTTCAGTGGGTAACGGCAAGTCATAATGCTTATAAAACTCCTGAACTGCTTCGATGACATTATGCTCAAACCCTTCATGTAATACTTCACTAATTTCACCATTTTTTATAGATGGTTTAATATTTTCTAAAATCTCGTCTTTATACTCAGTGCGTACAGATACTACCAAACCAACCCATGGATATCTCTTGAACTTCTCAATAAATCCAGCCAATGAGTTATTCCAGAAATACCTCCCTTGCCCTTCGTTAAGTGCATCAATAATGATTAAGCATCTTTCTTTTTGTCTTTTACCTATGTCATTTAAAATTTCTAATAGACGATCTTCGTTGTATTCAAGCCTTAATTCGCTTCTTAAAATCTGAATCCATGGGTTATCCAGACTATTAAGCTTTTGTCCCAGTATCAAGATACATTTGTTATTTTTGCTTATAATGCTTGAGGCTAAATCGGCTAGCAAGTGAGACTTGCCGACACCTGCACTACCGTATACAACAAGATATGGATTATTAAAAAGTTTGAAATTAACACCTTCAAACTCTTCTATAATGTCTCTTAACTCCCAGATTTTATCTTCAGTTAAGTATCTATAGCTCTCATTTTTGTTTGCTATCAGGTCGTTAAGTTGAGGTCCAATACTATTAACCATTTTCATAACAACGAAAAATGATGTATCTCCAACACCTTTATCTAACACTTTATGCCAACTAGAATTTAATTCAGCTAATATAGAATCAATTGATTTGACTACTTCACTATCATTTCCTATATCAATCTTGAAATCACTAAATATTTCATATATTTGGTTAAGTACACTAAAAATAACTTTCTCAAAACTCTCACTTCTTAATAAAGCTTCAAAACTATTAGATATATCATTTATTTCAACATTCAATTTCTTACTATATCTAACACCTAAGTCTTTAATTTCATTTTCAACTTGGAATTTAAACCACTCACGATCTAAACTCTCAACATTAAAGCTTTTACCTAATCGTTCACTAGCAAATTCTTCAGCCTCAACTTTCCAGTTTTTAAGCACCTTTACAGTATAGGCATTAGGTTCACGATCAATTTTTTTATGACAGTTTCTACATAACCATATACCATTATTGATCGATTTTATTTCTTCACGAGTCATATTCTTGTTGAATCTAGCACCCCCTAATCCAGAGCTAGCAGCACAAATATGTGCAGCTTCCCCGATTAATGTAGTCTTGTCACTGGTTTCTAAATTTGCAGCGATAGTAAGCTTTCTACATTCAGGATTAGAACAAAGATTAGCTACCCTGTCTCTTAAGTCCTTTTTGGTAGCCTCTGTAAAGTCATTCTCAGTTTTTCTAGCCATTTTTCAATCCTGCTACTTTAGATTTATTTTAGTTAGTTAACTTTCAAGCCCTTACCCCGCCGACACCGCTCTGAACAATAAATCACCTGCTCCCAGTCTTTCTCCCACTTTTTACGCCACGTAAATGGGCGCTGGCAGACGGGGCAGATTTTTTGCGGTAGATTTACTTTTTTATGTGCCATCGTCTGCCCCCTTGTGCCGTATATCTAATATCTATTGTTAATGTTTACTGCCTATTTAGCTTCTTTTTGATGATCCAAACCTTCATACTTTTTCACCCGTCGGCATTGGTCTGAGCAATAGACCATGCTCTCCCAGTTTTTATCCAACTTTTTAGTCCAACTAAATTCGCGCTCGCAGACAGGGCAAAGTTTTTTGCGGACGTTCTTCTTTTTGTGCGCCATAATTTTCTCATTGGTTTGATATAGTCGATTCACTACCATCGGATACGGTGTCAGTCTTGCTTAACCTACTGTTTGTAGCAACCTTACTCGCTGTCATTGTATCCAAAGTAGCTGTTGCCGACTATATTACCACTGTCTCTTAATCATAAGCCCTATTTATAGTGCTATTCATGAATGCTAAGCATCAGCATTAGTTGTTAATCATAGTCATCAAAGATTTTATTAAGTCGATTGAGACTATTGACGATTAACTTGCCTGATTGATCGGTGCTGGTATCAATCGCCAGCTTCTCATCCATCCGCATCGTCAATGGCTCTAACGCTTGCTTGAGGGCAGTTGCCATCAATGCGGTCTGCTGATGAATATCAGGGATATCACTATCTGCCGCTTGATTCTCATCACTCTTAGCTAGGCTCTCAGTTAAACTATTAGACAAGCTATCCGCCATTTTTTGCGCCAGTTGTTCAACAGCGTTGACTAGCTGCACCATGAGCTGTTTTTGTGCATATTGGTTTTGCTTGAGATACTCGCCTTCTGCCTTTCCAGCATTGTGATCATGCTTATATATTTGTAGCAATTGGCTCACACTTTTTTCAAAACCGTTATCAATGCTGTCGCTGACAACTTTGGCATTATTGAGCACGCTATCGGCAAGGATTTTTTGTGCTTCTAATTGAGCGTTTAACTGGGCATCGAGTTGCGCTTGTTGACCTGCTTCTCGTAAGCGAGCGATTTGCTCTGGGTCGTTTTTCGTTAAGTATGTCTCAAACTGGCTACTGATGGCATTGAAGCCACTGGCCAAATCGACCAACTGGGCGACGATACGTGCGCCAGTATCACCATCTTCGCCGCCCATGGCTTTGTTACGTAGGAAGTCGGCTTTGATTTGCGCCCAACGCTCTGTTTCTGCTTCGGTCAAGACACCACGCATCTCACCAAGCTTGAGCAAGTTGCTCTCTGCGCCTTGGGTCAGTAGCTGCGACTCGCCCAGATAGTGATCGTCTATCAGCTGGTTCAGCTCTTCTTCATTCATGACTGCCGATAGCTTTTCGGTCATCTTATTCATATTACGATAACTGCCTTGCAGCTTAAATATCGGCTCAACACGATACTTGTCATCTTGCGAGGCGGAGGCAATATAAGCTTGGTTGACATCCAAAATGACTTCTTGCACCCTAAACATATGACGCAAAATAGCGATAATCTCGTTAACTTCTGAAGTACTATACGGATACGTCAGATCGCTGCTTTGTGCTTGTGCGAGGTTGGCATTGTCTGTTTTTGCCATTTTAATCAAACGATGCACATCGCTTAAGTCACGGTTGGCCATTGGTGCAAGGACCGTATTAGAGGTCAGCGAGTTTTCGATATAACTGAGTGCAAACACCTCTTCCATGCCGCTCATGATATCGCCTAAGTTGTAGATATCGGCACGGTTGGCAAGCATATCAGGCACTTTAAAGGCTTCGCCACTTTCGGTATATGGGTTACCTGCCATGACCACGCAGAACTTTTTGCCACGCATGTCATAGGTTTTGGTTTTACCTTGCCAGACGCCATCGATACGGCGTGTACCATCGCCCAATGAGATAAACTTCTGCAAAAATTCTGCATGCGTATGCTGAATATCATCGAGATAAAGCATGACGTTATTGCCCATCTCAAAGGCCAAGTTGATTTTATTCAGCTCTTCTCGCGCAGTGGCATTGGGTGCTTTTTCGGGATCTAATGAGGTGACGTCATGACCAAGGGACGGACAGTTAATCTTCATAAAGATAAGACCAAGACGATTTGCCACATACTCCATCAAGGTGGTTTTACCATACCCTGGTGGCGATATCATCATGAGGATACCCATCAAATCGGTACGCTTATCCTCGCCGACCGTGCCCATCTGTTTGGCAAGATTGTCACCGATGAGCGGCAGGTAGCTCTCGTTAATCAGACGGTTACGTACAAACGAGGACAATGGACGCGGCATAAATTCGTCCAGTCGCAACGTCTCTTTTGAGTCATGCAATATCTCTGAGCGCATGGCCAGATAACGTCTATAGGCAGGGATAACTTGGGTATCATGATGATGCAAACGATTTAAGAAATCATCGACGGCAAAGGTTAAGGTCTGCTGATAAATACGTATATGCTCACCCAGCAGGTTATTGACTTGTATCTCAAGCGATACCTTACCCGTGCTACGCTCAAAGCTTTGCACTTGATTAAGCGGATTATTAATACTGGTCAATGAAGGCGTTGATGAGGTGATTGATGAAAACGACAAGGCCGATGGTTTGCCACTTGTGCCTTGATTATCTAGTCCGTTACTGCCTAAACCTTGATTACCCAACCCTTTATTGCCTAGCCCTTTGTTAAAGCTAGCACCTGAATCAATCAATCGTTGCACCAAGGCTTCACGCTGAGCATCATTTAACTGGGTAAGCAAGACGGCAATGGCTTCTGGCACATAATGACGGCCACTCTCTAGCTGTTGCTTGCGTAGCGCCTCTTTTTCCTTACTTTCAGCAAGCTGCGCTTCATTGAGTGTCTCGCCTGCCTCATCCGTGCCATCCGCCGACTCAGTACCACCATAAGTCTTATCAAGTAGTGCATGAAACCATGTGGCTAGTAGCTCATAGGCTGATTTGGGTTGAAGGCCAAGCTTACTGATAGAAGATTGTAATTGGTCAAAATTGGCGGTATTTTGCGTGCCACCTGATGCGCTATTCAACGTTTGGCTTAGCTGCTCACACAACTGCTGCGCTTGTTGACTGGTTTGCCAGTTTATTGTGTTATATGCGCCAGTATTCGATTCAGCTGACTGTCCTATGACGCTCACCAAATATTCACAAGCAAGCTGAACGTAGCTTGGTTTGAAAATATTGGCACCGTTATCAACGCTACCATCTTTATCAACGCTAGCACCGATATCACTACCAATATTGTCATCATTATGAGCCATAACAAAGTGACGCATCACTTGACTCATGTCCTCGACCAATAAAGATTTAGCCGTATCACTGCCCAATGCACGGCGCAATTGCTCAGCGGTCGCGGCTCTATCCGTCCAATTATTTGCACGTGTCAGCACTGATTCATTTAGCCATTTGTCATAACCAAATTGACGTAAGCTATCCAAACCAAGCGCTTGCACGATATTTAGCTGCCAATAAAACAACTGCGCCAATGCTCGTACTTGCGGGGTATAAATCAGTAGCCCTGCCTCACGCAACGTTGGCAATATTTGCATCAATAATAGCGTGGCATCATGGTCATGAATGCCTTTGTCATACCCAAGCTGATAGCGAGGGGTGGCGTAGGCTTTAACCAATTTGGACAATGGACTGTCGTTATCAATATCGCCATTAACATCGAGGGTAATGATAGTCGCATCATATGCTTGATATAAACGGGCTTCGGTTAGTCCATCTTGGCTATTTTTAGCACTTTCAATAATGCTATACGCCAAGTACTCGGCGCGGTACACCTTGTCAGACTCGGAGGCGATATTCATGTCCCAATACGGGCGCAAGGCGTTTAGCTCAGTATTATTAAGCACTTCATAATAATCTGTACCCGTTAGATGCAAATTCAGCACACGCTTGCCATCTGACTGCTGACGGCTCAATAAGGTCAAATCTAATGGCTGAGTATTAACCGAAAAACGATGCTTACCCAGTTTGATGATTTGACCACCATCTTCAAACAAGTCCGACTTGTCTTTTAAACTCTTATAGCTTTCGATTTGGATGGCTTTTAGGCGGGCATCGATGTCATCGGCTTTGACACTAAAGCCCATCGCTTGCAGCTCTTTTGCGATGTTGCGCACCTTTTGCACCAGACCATCAGCCGCAAAATACGTATTTAACGCTTCTTCTTCTGTAAAGCCCGTGACACCCGTACTTTGCGTGCGTTTTTTAATACTTTCAAGCATCCGCAGCGCACCATCACCTAAGTTTTGCGCTTTACGGTTACGAGCATCGAGCAATTGCTGCTTATGGTTTTCAAAGGTTTCGTAAATCTCTTCACGTTTACTAATAATATCAGCTAAAAACTGATCGCCACTATTGGTCTCTGGATCAGCGAATTGGCTCTCTAACTCTTCTAGCTGCACCAATAATTTCGCCATTTGCTCGTCTGATTTCTCAGGCGTATTGGCAATGGATAACGCATTGGCAATGGACTGACCGAACAGCTTAAACTGCGCGCCAAATTGCGCCACGGCCTCAGCTGAGCCTAGATTTTTGCGCTTATGATTAAGCTTGGCTTTACTCTGGTTTAGGCTGGCATAAATGGTCGATATGTCATCGATGATTTGCGTACGCACCGTGGCATCGGCCACATCTAATGTGCCTAGCAACTCGGTTAATAAATCTAACCCCTGCGCTGTCTCATCAATTTTTTCTAGTACTGGTTTTAGTTCAGCATTGGTTTCTGCTGTGTTTAAGCGCTCACTGACATCGACCAATATGCCTTCGTAGCTTGATAGCGCTTCTTCACCACTTAAAAACAATACCGTTTTTTCAGCCAGCTCGCTTTCTGCCTCTTCTAATTGCTTTTGCAGCGCTTGTAACTTATCGGCATCTAGATAGCGCAAATCCTCCAAGCTGACCAAACGGCCTTTTTGGCGTCTTAACGCTGACAACTGATCGACATAATCACTGGCAGACTCAAAGCTAGTGACGCGTATCTGCCGCAAAATCTCACTTTGCTGCGTATCAGCATCGGCTAGCGCAGTTTGGGTTTGCTTCTGGATACTTTGTACTTTGGCAAACTCATCAATCACTAGCTCAGCCGTGGCCGTCACCTCTTTAATACTACTGGCGACTTCGCTCAGCTCAGGTTCAGACAACCAGTAATAGCTGTCAAAGAGTCGGCTGGTATTATTGGTAAGCTCTTCATAGAGCTTCTGTGACACGCTTTGATTGTCAATCAGGCGAGTAATGCTATAAAGATCTGAGATACCACGTACCAGTTCTTTATTGCCGATTTTGCCATAGAAGCTCGTGCTCTCTGGCAACTCACTGACATACTCATGTGAAGCGTAAGGCGTGTGCCATATCTGCATCGGATGAATACGAGATGGCTCACTTTGGTCACTGAACAGTACCAAGCGGCCATTCTCAGCCAAAGCCATGCCGTTACAATAGATAGGGTTTGCCAATTGCTTTTTAATCAGGTTATAAGGAAACAGTCCCGTGACGCCCAAGTCTCGGTCGTAAAATAAGAATAGAACATCTTCCCCATTCGGCGATACAATTTTACGCTTAAACCGTAAGTCAGTAGCACCAACGTTATTGGCCTCAAACAGCTTATACTCACCCGTCTGTAGATAATAACCACCCGGAAACATGATGCCGTGATCTTCTGGTAGCTGAACACACGACTGTCCAATCGCATCCAATCGCAGCACCGCTTCGGTCAAGGTGTTATAAACAAAATAACGGTAGTCCTCTTCACGGTAGGGCAGTATCTTAAGCAGTATTAGACTGCCGACTTTGGCATAAGCAATCTCAGCATCCGTCAGCGACTGGGTACGGTCATTGACCGGTTCGCTATAAATACCTTGCCCTGATTGCGTATTGTCCTCAATCTTAATGGTCAAATCACCACCGACCGTTTCTACAAATATCGTGTCTAAGATATTCATATGCGGATATTTGCCATTCACCATTTGCTCGCGTGTGGTCTCAATCCAGTCAAAATCATAAGCAGGCGGCAATTCAATATCACGCTCGCCTCGATTGTCCACATAAGCGACTTGCGCTGACTCTGGTGTGCCTTGGCTAAAATCTAGCGCGAAACGGAACACTCGAATATCGGTGATACGCTCGCCAATCTGAAACGCCAACAGCAATTTGCTGTCTTTCACCGTTATTTGAATCAGGCGCGTTTGCTTGTAATATCGATACAACTCATTGAAATCTTGAACAAAGGCATCTTGATCTAAAAACGTTCCTTTTAAATCGACCTCTTCGAGCTGATACTCTTCTTCATTACCAGCTGGCTCGTTCAGACGATATAACGACAATACATCCTTGATATTGCTCGCGCGTTTGAGCCCCATAAAAACGTTGTAGCCAAACAGCAAATAATCGCCGACCTGCACCATGTCTTGTGCCACACAGTTGTACTCGGTACGAATACGAGTACGGGCGATGACTTGCATTTGGGTGCTACCAAACTCTTCGAGACGCGCATTATTGAGCGTCTGCGTCTGCTGCTCTAAACGACCGCCTTGTTCCGTCAGACGTTTTTTGATGAGCTCATAAGCATTGCCTGAAGCAACTGCCTGATCGGTTTGGTTGGCTTGATTAGCGTTATCGTTGCTGTCTGAATTTGTTGAGTTTTGCGTGTCCGCCATCGTTGCTCGTCCGTTTCTGTTTTTACGTAATATAGTCAATCCTTTATAAAAGAGCTACAGCGTTAACCTCGCTTGAAGTATCACAGTTACATCTGCACTCGGTTGCCTTGTATCTCTTTTAAACTGAATCCACTATAAGAGAATTTTGGGCAATAAAGAATCATTGAAAGTAAAGAAGCACTTGGCTAATCTAAAAAAACGAGTGGTCACTGCTATTTTTTTAGATTAGCCAACTCATCATGATTCGTCATTCTGAATCACTCTGAGTTAGCCAAAAAAATCTGCCGCCTACACGACAGATTTTGTATTTCAGAGAATATTACTCATTCATACTGTTAGATAAAAACTTGCTTGCTAATACTTGCGCATTAAGGCTAGGTATTTGGACCCTATTAATAAGTCGTTTGATCATCATTTTTCTGGTTTGATTTCATGGCTTGACTGGCCATCACACCATTGATGATACCGCTCAATGTATCTGACTTACCTGCTAGGCCATCAATGGCTTTACCGATAGACAGTGATTTGGCAAAGTTATCAAAGAAATGCGCTTCGCCGCCAACAATATCAATTTTGGCTTTCTGTAACGCCACTGCCAATACTTCAGCATTTTCTTTCGCAATCTCTTTACCAGCGTCAATAGAAGCAAGCGCTTCTTGCAATGCTGTCTCAAGGCTCATGCGGAACTCTTCGTGCTCACGTGCCTCTTTGCTCATGCTACCCATGGCATTGAATTTCTCGACCAGACCATCTGCTTCGGCTTGGAAATGTGCGCGAGTAACTTCGGCTTTTGCCAATCCAACTTCACGTTCTGCTTTGGCGTTTGACTCACCGCGAGCCGCGATGACTTGAGCATCTGCCATGCCTTTTTCACGCTCAGCTCTGGCAGTAGATTCACCGCGAGCGGCGATGATTTCTGCATCGACCATACCGATATCACGCTCAGCTTTTGCCTTAGACTCGCCACGAGCAGCAATAACCTCAGCATCTGCCATACCTTTTTCACGATCTGATTGCGCTTCAGCTTGTCCAGTCGCTCTAATAATATTGGCTTTCGCAATACCTTCTTTTTCCAAAGAAGCGGCTTTGACTTCTTGGATAGCCGCTTCAGCGAAGCCATGTGCTGACTCTTCTGCTTTGGTACCTTCGGCCATCTTAATTTTGGCTTCTGAATCTTTGGCAGATGCTTCAAGATTAGCAGCGGCAAGCGTGGTGATTTCGACGGCTTTATGCTTGGCTGACAGCTCTTCTGCTTCGGCTTTTTTCACCTGACGTACTTTGATTTCTTCCGCATCGGCTTCTGCTGCTAGGACGCGTGTTTGCTTAGAACGCTCAGCTTCACTAATTTCGCGGACTTCTTTAATACGCTCTTCTTCTTGCGCAACGGTTTTGTCCACTGCGATACGTTCACGAATGACGTTGGCGATTTCTTTTTTCTCAAGCTCAATCGCACGTTCAGCTTCGATACGTTGCAAGTCAACTTCACGCTCACGAGAGACAATTTCTAAATCACGAGCACGCGTCACTTTTTCTTCTTCGATGACGACTGCACGCAGACGATTTTGACCTGCTACTTCGATTTCACGCTGCTGATTCTCACGCTGAATGGCCAAATCCTGCTCAACCGAGATAACGGCTGTTTCAGACTTTTTACGCTCTTCTTCTTCAATCTTGCGAGTTTCAGCCGTTTCGCGTGCAATCACTGACGAGATTTCACGTTGCTGTTTGGCTTCGGCATCGGCTTGCTGACGCTCAAGCTCTAGCATCGCCTCTCTGGTTTCGACATTCTTTTTCTTAACGGCCAGCTCTTCGTCACGCTCAAGCTCGTTGGTGATGACGTTCTGAAAGGCTGTTAATTGAGTAATCTTTTTGATACCTTCAGCATCTAAAATATTACTTGAATCTAATGACGCTTTTGGCGTTTGCTCTAAATAATCAATCGCCACATCTTCTAAGACATAGCCATTCAGATCGTTACCAATTTCTTGAACGATACTGTCACGAAACTCGCTGCGGTTTTCAAACAGTTTGACGAAATCAATCTGCTTACCAACTGTTTTTAAGGCTTCAGAGAACTTAGCATTAAACAGCTCGTTGACAGCGACTTTATCTGACGCACGCTCTACCCCAACCGATTTGGCGACTTTTAGCACATCCTCTTCGGTTTCATTGACGCGTAAATAAAATGCCACGGTGATATCAGCACGCATGTTGTCTGCGCAAATCAAACCTTCTTTACCGCGTCTGTCCACTTCTAACGTGATAAGCGAGATTCTCATCAACTCTTTTTTGTTGATGACTGGCCAAACAAAACCACCATCAAAACGTACGGCAATTTTACTCACACCGTTGATAATGAGTGCTTTGCCCTGCTCGACCTTAAAATAAAAGGCCTTGAGCATCAGTAGTGCGACCATCATAAAAACAAACGCCAGCACTACAACCACGCCGACGATAATGAGTGTGTCCATATCCATTCCTTTAATTAAAACATTCCATAATCAATTCTATATAAATCAGATATGCTATCAGGCCTGTTAAACTTACTGTTTATAGCACCTTTTATAGCACGTGTGCCTTAATAGCCCTATCACGCACCATTCGTATATCTGCATTATTCTGAACCGACTATCACCAAATTTAAAACCTTTTAAATCATTGCTAAAAATATTATTCATAAACCAGAGATTCTTTTGGTATCTCTAGCTAAATCCTTGTTCATTCTATGAGTTATTCTGTGCTAAAAGCGATAATGATGTGCTGAAAATAACGATGGCTAATCATCGTGACTAAATTACTTACTAGGGGCTAAATTATTTATATAGTCGATTCAATTTAAAAGTAGTACAAGGCAACCGAGTGTAGATGTATATCAAATACTTCAAGCGAGGTTAACGCAGTAACACTTTTATAGTGGAGTGACTATAGTGGTTATTTATCTTTTACAGGGGTTACGCGATAGGTATTGGCTGCCTCTAAATACTCCACCAACATCACTCGATCGCCTTGTTTCAGCGAGCCATCATTGATGTCTGAGCGAATTTTGAGTATCAATCCTGCACCGCCATCATTCAATTCTACTTCGCCGTGTTTGTCCGTGACACTAAGGGTACGCACAACCGCGATTTTGCCGATATTGCTAGCAGCATTGCGTCTAGGTATTTTGGCTATTTTGTTGCGGATGGGAGAAATAATGATACCTGTCAGCCACATGGAGATGACCAATACAAAGATTAGCGCCCCGGTGCCGAATAGATAATATAAGATGCCCGAGTCAAAATTTTGATGTAAAAAACTGGTATAGAAGTAACTTAACAACCAACCAATTAAACTGATTAGGCTAAGAATAACGATAAGTGGCACGCCATATAGACCGAACTTAAGCAGCAGACCCGACACAAATCCTGATGAGGTCAAATTGCTACCTTCGCCACTTGCATCGCCAATATCTACCGTATCCATATCTGCCATACCAAGTAGAGAAACCATCCAATACAAGGTCACAAACATCACCAATCCTGTAAAGACTATCGTCGGGTACAAGCTGATTTTGGTGATGAATATCAAAAACGACTCTTGCATTACGTACTTTCTCCTTTTGCTCACCCAATCCAGTATCTCTATATACAGCGTGTTTATATATAGTATTTTGATACGCAGAATCTTGATGAGCCGTTTATAAAATTTATGTGATGTTCATGAAAACTTAAGCTATAGAATCAACTTATGTTTCTTTATTAATTATATAGACATCTCACCCTATAATACATAGATTTCGCCATTAGCGTCCCCAAATCGGTGAACGCACCATCCCGCCAGCGTCACTATTAATACTGTAGCTTGTGTTGCCAGATAACGAGCGGATAACGAGGCTGCCTATATTTCTAGTGCCTTGGCTGCTCACTTGCGAGCTGCGCATTGGATAAACTGCATATTGTCCAGACGGTGATAACCTTGCAGGCTCATCAAGTCCTGTTTCTGCGAGATCGATGGTTTGGCGGGTAGCCAATGTCATAACCGCAGCCTTGCGACCGTTGAGATACGCTAACTGCTGACCGTCTGCACTGAGTTGAGGACTTGCGACATAGCCACTAGTCGGCATAGGCATCGCATTGCCAGTGGCAAAGTCATAGCGATAGATGCTTGGGCGTCCAGCACGGACTTTATCACTGGTATAGACAAAGCTTTTGCCATCAGACGCATAGCTTGGCTGTACCTCAGTACTTGATAGTGTAGTCAACTGTTTGGTATTACCATCGCTGAGACGCATCTCATAAATATCTGCGTTGCCACCGACGGTTGAGCTATAGAGGAGTTTTTGACCATCAGGTGAGAATGACGCGGACATGTTACTGCCTTCAGCATTAACGATTAGACTTTGGGTTTTACTTTTTCTGTCATAGATATAAATTTTGGGGTTTTGACGTGGTGCTTGTTTGCTATAAGCAAGCCACTGACCGTCCGCAGACCATGCAGGCGCATAGATATAACCCTTCAACTGATCAATCAACTGACGATCGCTACCATCAGGACGGATGCTATACAGTGTCGATATTTTTGCGGCACCTGTGCCCTGCTCATCCACGTAGGCTATGCGCCCTTGACGATCGATCGCAGGCATCCGAGCCGTCAACGGATTGGTCTCAACTGTACTAATAGGCTTATTGACTGATGTGCTGTTCAATGTCTGACAGCCTGTGAGGAGTACAAACAGCGTAATGGCAATGGGCGTTTTTATCGTCAGTCTATTTATAACGGGTTTTGACATAGATGTTTTTAGCATAGAGGTTCTTAGCATAGAGTAATGTCCAATAAAGCCTAATGATAAACATGTCGAGAGTTTTAGAGAGTGAGCACCACTAGTGATGAGCCTAGAGTCAAAACTATCCCTCTAAAAAAATCAAATATATTACAGAAACATTACTCTAGTGTATCCTAAACTGGACTAAATTTTGGATAAAAAAATGCCCCACTGATTAGTGAGGCATTATTAAATTCAGCCGAAATATCTAATTTTTTACTCAATCATCAAATTATTTAGAAATAGCTTTGAAATACGCAACTTGATCGTCATTGCGGATAGTCAAGATAGGCACATTGTTCGCATTGTTATTGATGCTATATTTACCTTGTACGGTTGCCATGGTTGCCGTATCAAAACTTGCTTGCGGCTCAGGACACGCCATCATAGTACTGATGCCGTTTTTGATCTCTACATTGCCATTGACAACGCTATATCCAGCACTCATGCTGTTGCAGGTGTTCATAAATGCCACGTAATCTCTACCGTTGTCATTCATGAAATTCAAAGTTAAGGGTTTTGCCGGATTAACAAACAGCTGAGTTACCTTATCACCATTGCTGCGTTTGGCATCAACAAGCTGCCAGTGATGAGCTTGTAAAATATCTGAAGTGATTGGCTGACTAACTGGAGCAGGTAGATTTGCGGTAGTCTGGCAACCAGCGGCAAGCGTACCAACGGCCAAGGTAGCTACCATCATTACTTTAGTCATGCTTTTCATATAAGTTCCTCGTCTTATTGAACCTGAAATTTTCACTACTTATAAATCTTGCACTGGATGCACCCTTTACAGACCTAGTGAAAATTTTGGTTTTATTATGATTCGTTTATTGTCTTGTTCATTGTTTTAAACAATGGCGATATTTTGTATGACTCACAATGAGCTGTCATTATGAATTGAGTGGTTACTTGAAGGAGGTTTTGTTGCAATGCGAAGTTGACCGGATGTTTGCTATTGACCTTATTCACTAACGATGCTAATACCTTACTGATGTCTTGTCTAAAGCAGCTAGGGCGTATTAGTACATTGATATATTTAGTGGGCTTAAAATGATGATACACCTTATAGTCAAGGAATTTTAGAATCGCTACAAGGCGACCGACCGCAGATAGTACACTGAGTACATCTAGGACGGGTAACACCCTAGCGGTTTAAAAGTGCTCTGACTATGGTGTCAGGTGAGCGCTGACATAAAAAAACCCCACTAAATAGTGAGGTGTTTTGATGTCGTATAACTATAATGCGGCACTGCATATGACTGCTAGTGCCGCTTACTGATACCTTAAATAATCAATCTGGGTTTCAGTAAAATTATTAGCCACCACTTTAGATAACGTCTGTACCAGTTATATTTGGCTGATCAGTAGCGGGTGCCGTCATACTTGACATAGATTGGCAACCTACCAATACTGTCACCATTAAAATACCTGTCATCAATGCTTTGGTCATGTTTTTCATATAAGCTCCTAGAATAGTTTTAAAACACTTTTGGTTCAAATGAAGTACAAATATCATTGTACTAAAGCTATAGATAGTGGGCTGTCCTTCTCCCAATGACCATAACTTATTTGCACTTTTAGCATACTTGTCTCTTACATCACTGTAAGTTAATTAATGTTAATGAAATACGCTTATTGAGTCTTCGTCTCTTGTAGAGCCGCATAGCCTGACAAGCGTTTACGCTCAGCATCGTCAAATAGCTGCTGCTCAAGTTGGTTTACCTGAATTTGCGCTTGAGCTTGATCTGCACTTTGGCTTAACAAGCGCTGTTTTTGTGTTTGATATTGAGTAAAGCGCTGGTCAAAACTGGCATCCTCTTGGTCTACTTGCGCCAGTCTCTTTGCTGCTGGCGCACCTACTAGCTCTCGGCGCATATTATATAGTGCTTCAGGCGTCGCGCCACGAGCTTTCATTTGTTCAGTACGAGCCATAAGCTCACCAAGATTGGCTTGCTGAACGATATTGGCTTTGGTGACACTATCTGGCAAGCGGCTGATATAGTCTTGTCTGGCGGCTTCTTTTTGTGCCTCAGAGGTTTGTTTGTTTTGGTTGATTCTGACCATCTCTACACTATAGTCATCATAGTCATCCTCTGTACCAAAAAACGCACTAATGGTGTCCTTTGCAAAATATTGCTGACGTAGCTTGGTCACATCTTGTTGTTGCTGTGCCACAGCGTTTAAATCCAGTTCACCACTTTTTGTCGCTTGTAGTTGTAGATTGCCATAACGCTTTTCTATCTCTGGGAGTGCTTTGAGATACGCAACATACTTGCCAAATATAGCGACCGCTTGACTGGCCGCAGGCTCTGGGGTGTGATGGCGAATGTAACTCTCAACACGCGCAAATATAACGGCTTCGTCCTCCTCTCCTAATGCGGATAAAAAATAATCAAATAAACGCCGTAGCCCTTGAGTGACGACCAACTGTTTGTTTTCATCAATGATGATTTCGCCATCAATTTGCGTGCCCTTTAAGGAACGCGGCAAACGCTCCAATCCTGTGACAAATAAAGACTGACTTTGGGTCGCAGTCGTTGGTAGCATTTGACCCGCCGCCAGCGCAGTTGATAGAGTACCCTCAGCCTCCTCGCCCAGAGCATTGGATGCTGGTTGCGCTAGAGCCATACTCGTATGATCAGGTTTGAACCACATAATAACCGCCGCCGTCACGACTATGGTGACCACGGCAATTATAACGATTGATAAATAGGCTGGACGGCGATTATTCGACATAAATGAGAGTTCTTATCTTATAAGTCAGCTTAAAGGTTGGCATTTTTAAGACGATTAACCTGAGTACGATAAATAGATTTTGGCTCAGACTCTCCCCATGCTGTCAAACTTAGCACTTGATCGGCTGAATCTAAGTGATTCATTCTATAATTATCACGAATCACATAACCAAGACGACTTGAGCAGGCAGATACCAAACCATCATTAGACTCGCCTGCAAACGGTACACCCGTTACTGCCAATATATAATCACTAGGATCAAGTACGCTCGTTATTTGTCCAACACCACTAAATGAATAGTATTTGATGCCATTAGCAGCAGTGCTAGTCGGCTGACCACAATAACTGGTTGGCATGGCAGCAGGGAATTTAGCGTTAAATTGAGCAGCACCATCGGTCGATAGCGCCATCAATGTTTGCCAGCCATCTTGTTCTTGAATCTCTGAGAAGCTGATACCAGAGCCGATATCTGTAAAGCCACCAATCAAATTAAACAGCCCTGATACTAACTCTGTGGTGATGTTTGACGGGCTTCCAGTATTATTATTTGGCTCAAGCGTGTTTTTGACAAAATCTGCCGTTTTTGACCCTTGCTCTGGACTTGATACTGCTGTCACTGACGCCACATATTTTGGCGCAACACCAGCGACATAACGGATGTCTATACCGCCTTGACTGTGCCCAAATAGATTGACTTTAGATTTGCCTGAAATGGCAGTGATGGTCTTGACTTGTTGTAGCAGCTGCTCTCCACGAATCTCACTATTATTGACGGCTGATGTTTTGGTGGTATATACCTCTGAGCCACCTTTCATCAATTCGCCAGGTATTCCATTAAAGTAATCAACGAGCCCAAACATCGTAGTGAAGCCACCAAGTCCATGAGCCATGACGACCGGATACTGAGTTTTAGTGTAACTCGAGGTGAAGTATTTACTATCAACCAGCTTGCAACCGTTGGCATTAGCACAGTTATAATACTGTCCAGCTGCTTGAGCAGATGTGGTTTGCAAGGTCATCAGGAGGATGCCGGCAGCGATAGCACCGAGTGAAGGTAAAAATGCGCTGGGCGTAACAGCTGCAGCAAAAGAGGTCTTTAGAGTCATAACAACATCCTTGTCATCAATAATTTTGGTTATCTTTACCTCCCAAAAGGAGTAAAGATTGCTGCTAATCCCTTTAGCAGACAAAATTACATTACTTATATATTCTGTAACATTCAACTAATTTGTCAAAATATGAATATATTACCGTGACTGAACAGTCATAACCGCCCTGATTTGGCTGTAAAGCAATTATTATCAATCACAATGATAGGTTAGCTATCACTTAACGTAAAACTGTCATCAACCCATTTATGGTATAATCTACTCACATTAAACCCATAATTATAAGATAGATGATGATGATTAAAAAATCTCTTATCCAGTCCCCAGAAGCCATAGAAAAAATGCGCGTGGCCGGTAAACTTGCTAGCGATTTGCTGGTAATGTTAGACGAGCACGTCAAAGTGGGTGTCAGCACCGAAGCATTGAATCAAATTGCTCATGACTATATTGTCAATGTACAAGGTGCTATCCCAGCGCCTCTCAACTACAATGGCTTTCCAAAATCAATCTGCACCTCGGTCAATCATGTGGTTTGTCATGGTATCCCAAGTGAAAAGAAACTGCTAAAAGATGGCGACATCATTAATATCGATGTGACGGTTATCAAAGATGGCTATTATGGCGATACCTCAAAAATGTGGATCGTGGGCAATGGCTCCATTATGGCAAAGCGTATCTGTAAAGTGGCACAAGATGCCCTCTATGCTGGCATGAGTGTTGTCAAAGATGGCGCACGCCTAGGCGATGTAGGTGCTGCGATTCAAGAAGTGGTCGAGCCTGAGCGTTTCAGTATCGTTCGTGAGTTCTGTGGGCATGGTATCAGTAATGAATTCCATCACGAGCCACAAGTCATGCACTATGGCAAAAAAGGCACAGGGTTCGAGCTAAAAACAGGTATGACCTTCACCATCGAACCCATGATTAATGAAGGTAAGTGGCAGACCAAAATCTTACCTGATGAATGGACGGCGATTACCAAAGACCGCAAACTGTCTGCGCAGTGGGAGCACACCATGGTCGTCACAGACAATGGCTGTGAGGTGTTTACTGCCCGCCCTGAAGAAGATTTAAGTTTTTTAACACAGTAACATCATAAAAGATCGCTTAGGCGGTCTTTTTTTTGGCCAATAATTCAGGCATATTGAGTATTGTGCTTACCCGCTTTTTATCTTTATACTCTGATGACTTAATAACTTATATTAGTAACTTCTATTTGTGGCTTTTATCAGCTACCAGCACATTGGTGATTCTACGCTTTTCAGCTGAAACGTTTTATTTTTAAACTCTTAACGGGATAACACTCATGTTTACTTGTGATGCCGCATCGATTGATCTGACACCGCTCCCTTCATTTTCATCTAAGACCGCGACTGTCGACTCCTTGCAACCGGCGACGAATGCAACGGAAAAAACCCTACTCGGTATTCCTGAATGGTTAACCCAAATAAATTTGGATATCAGCCGCGCGCTTGAGCGTGGTGTCAATATTCGTCAATTAGTGGCAGCACGCGCGTGTGCTATTGATGGCTTACTCATCGCCTTGTTTAAATGGTTTGAGCTGGATAAGACCGATTTGGCATTATTCGCCACCGGTGGTTATGGTCGCGGTGAGCTGTCGCTTTATTCAGATATTGATATTTTACTACTCTCTCCTGATGAGGTTGGCACTGATGCCAGTGGGAAAATCGATCGGTTGGTGGCGCTGTTGTGGGATATAGGGCTGGAGCCCGCCCTCTCTGTACGTAGCGTGAATGATGCTTTGGAAGCTGCGCTCGATCATACGATTGCTAGTGCGCAGTTAGAAGCTCGGCTCCTGATTGGTAATGACGTTTTGCAAGATTTTCCGGCTCAAATTGTCAATAAGCAATGGTCGCCGCGCGCTTTTTTTGAGGTAAAAACCGAGGAAGCCAGAGCGCGTTACTTGCAGCATAATGCGACGGAATATAATCTAGAACCGAATATCAAAACAGCGCCTGGTGGCCTGCGTGACATTCATATTATCGGCTGGGTAACCAAACGTTATTTTCGGGTCACTAAGCTCTATGATCTGGTACAGCAGAACTTTTTGACCGAAAAAGAGTTCGACGAGCTGAGCTTTGCCGAAGGTTATTTATGGCAAATACGGCATTACTTGCACGAATTGACTGGACGTAACGAAAACAAGCTACTGTTTGATTACCAACGTGACATTGCCCAGCTTATGGGTTATGAGGCACAGCCGGATGATCAACCCAATGCCGCTGTTGAGCGCTTTATGCGCGACTATTATCGCTGTGCCATGCAGATATCAACACTATCTGAGATGCTGACCAATCACTATTATGAGACAATCATAGAGCCCAATCTACCTGATGATGAGCGCCCAAAAAAGCAGCCTATTAATGCGCGTTTCAATCAAGTTGGCGACCAAATCGCCATGGCGCATCATCGCGTTTTTGCCCAGCATCCTGAGTCGATTCTAGAGATGTTTTTACTCATGGGTCAGTACGGTATCAAAAACGTCCGGACGCATACATTACGAGCACTAAAAATCGCCGCGCGCGGTATCGATCAAACTTACCGCGACAACCCTAATCACCAAACGCTATTTTTGGCCAATTTAAAAGAACAAAACTACTTGTTTCATCGCCTGCGTACCATGAATCGCTATGGCGTTTTGGGCAATTATATTCCTGCTTTTTCCCAAGTCACCGGTCTGATGCAGTATGATTTATTCCATCGTTATACCGTTGATGCCCATACGTTGTTTTTGATCCGCATCTTGCACCGCTTTACCGATCCGAATTTTTATGAAGACTTTCCACTGGTCAGTTCCCTCTTTCAGCGTATTGAGCGCAAAGAAATTTTAGTATTAGCAGCCATGTTCCATGACATTGCGAAAGGTCGTGGTGGCAATCATAGCTTGCTTGGTGAGACTGAGTCGATTGAGTTTTGCTTGGCACATGGCATGAGTAAGGCAGATGCCAATTTGGTTGGTTGGCTGACCCGCTACCATTTATTGATGTCGATGACCGCGCAGAAAAAAGACATTTCAGATCCAGAAGTGGTGACACTTTTCGCTGATTTGGTTGGCAACGTCACCCACCTGAATCATCTGTACGTACTGACCGTCGCTGATATGAACGCGACCAATCCACAGTTATGGAACAGCTGGCGGGCGACCTTGATGAAACAGTTATACTCGCAAACGCGTCGTATTTTACGTGCTGATATCGATGCGCCAACCAATCGTCAAGACATGATCAGTGCCACGCACAAGCAAGCAATGGTCATGTTGGATAACGTCGATAATCAGCACATGAACCGCAGTGAGGTACTTAGACTGTGGGATGACTTAGGTGATGAGTACTTCTTGCGTGAGATTGCTGAAGATATCTTATGGCATACCGAAGCCATTTTGAACCATCCACCGATTGGACTTGCCTCTAATGCCGATAGCCCACCATTAGTGGTACTACGAGAGCATCGTGAGCTGGCACTGGATGCTGTGCAGGTCTTTGTTTACACCCAAGATCAGACAAACCTATTTGCCGTCACTATGGCCGTATTTGATCAAATGAATCTAGATGTTTTAGACGCACGCATCATCACTGCCACTCGTAATTTTGCGTTGGATTCTTATGTACTGCTAGATCCTAGTGGCACATTATTGGTCGATGAAGATAGTCAGCAAGAGCTTAAGCAGCGCTTAATCAATGCCTTTAAAGACCCCACCGTACTGAAGCTTACGAATAAACGAATGCCGCGTCAGCTCAGACATTTTGAGGTGAAGACGGTGATTAATTTTGAGTTTAATGAAGCATCAGGTCAGCACATTATGAGCTTAGAGACCCTCGATCAGCCAGGGCTACTGGCACGGGTGGGACAAGTATTCTTGCAGGAGAAAATTGAGGTACATGCGGCTCGCATTACCACACTAGGCGAGCGTGCAGAGGATATGTTTTATATCAGTGATCAAAATGACGAGCCTTTGTCTGCCGACAAGTTAGAAACGTTAAAAACGGCATTGACAACGAGTCTGAGCTTACATAGCGATAGTGCTGCAACTTAAGCAGTGTGGTCTATTAAGAAGTTTAACGAGTAACGAATATCGTGGATTGGGATTGGCGCTTTAACGTAAAAAGTAGATTGGTGCTAGATAAGCAAGTCATGCCGTTTAGCATCAATCTATTTTTTATACAGTAAAAATCTCACTTTCATAATAAAAAGTCATCGGAATAGATAGCAGAGTTTATAGGATACTTCTATATATCATCTCGCTGGCATGAGCGTTGAGCTCGTCATCAGCCAAATCTGGTGGCAGGATATTTGCCTCAACCTGTTGTTCACCTAATAGTAATCGTCCAGCATCGACCTCTTTTTTTAGCAAGCACTGCAAACTTGAAAGATGGAACTTGGCATCATAATGCTCATAAAGCGCTTGCAAGGAAATAGGTGCTTTGGCATGAACATCGAGATAGAGACTGTCATCTGCCAAGATAATCATCTCGTTTAGTGCCTCTTCCCGCAGTACTTCCTGTTCATTAATTCGGCGTTGCAAGTTGTTGGCCAATCGACCTTTGAAAGCCAGCATAATGATGAAAATCAGCGTTTGTAGCACAAATAAAGCGACATACTGCCACAAAGGTAGCGATATGCTAAATAGCCTACTAAGTAACATAAGTACCGTAGCCACGACCACATAGCTGACCAACTGCCACAATAGCCACATCATAAAGCTGTTGTCACCGAACCAAAACATCTGCCGCTCTTGCAGGCGAATCAAATGATGGCGCGCCTGCCACCAATGATTCTCTCGCTGTTTCAATTGTTTGTATAACTCTGCGCGCGGCGTACTGTTACCCAAATTTTTATTCTGGATATTTTTGGCATTGAGATCATCAGTTTTTGAGACACTAGCCATGTCAAATCATCCTTACCATAATCTGTCGTTACCGCTGACAGTCACTTTTATATTATTATCAGTTATAAAGCACCAAACTTATGCCAACGTCTTAGATTTACTTATCACGTCACAATTTTGCTGTGAGCCTCTATTTGAGAGGAGATAAATTAGCCAAGATAAGCAAAAGACAAAAAATAAGAGAAGTGCTACACTGCTTGAATGTAAATTTTCTTTATAACTTTATTATTAATTGTCTATTATAGTTACCCTACTTATGAATCACAACTTAACCTCTCTGCATCCTTACCCTTTCGCTAAAATGGCAACGTTACTTGCTGATAGCACGCCAGCCCATAACCACAGTGCAATCAAGCTCGGCATTGGTGAACCAAAACATGAACCACCTGAATTTGTACTGGACGTATTACGTGAAAACTTGGACAAAATAAGCCGTTATCCCACCACTAATGGTACTTTTGAGCTACGTCAAACCATCGCCCATTGGCTAGAAAAGCGATTTTTCTTAAATCATGTCGATGCCAACACGGAAGTATTGCCAGTCATGGGCACGCGCGAGGCGATTTTTAGTTTTGTACAAGCGGTTGTTGATCATGATGTAGCGAATCCGGAGAGCAGTCTATCTCCTACCGTGGTCATGCCCAATCCGTTTTATCAAATATACGAAGGTGCGGCGATACTGGCACAAGCAACGCCCTACTTTGTGCCTTGTACACTAGACGATGATTTTAAAGGCGACTATCGCGCGGTACCAAAAGAAGTATGGATGCGCACGCAGTTACTATTCGTTTGTAGTCCGAACAATCCAACAGGTTCGGTCATGACAATGGATGATTGGGAATATCTCATTCGCCTATCAGATCAATACGACTTTATTATTGCTAGTGACGAATGCTATAGCGAGCTATATTTTGATACGGTGCCGATTGGTCTATTGCAAGCCTGCGCTGCTTTTGGACGCCATGACTTTAAAAACTGCGTGGTATTCCACTCGTTATCCAAGCGCTCAAACTTGCCGGGTTTACGCTCTGGATTTGTGGCAGGCGATGCCAAAATCTTGCAGGCTTATTTACAATATCGTACCTATCAAGGCTGCGCAATGCCAATACCCCATCAGCTTGCCTCTATCGCGGCTTGGCAGGATGAAAAGCATGTTGAGCATAACCGTGCGCTGTATCGAGAAAAGTTTGCCTTATGGATGTCTGAGCTTGGTGAGCTACTAGAATTGCGGATGCCAGAAGCTGGATTTTACTTTTGGATCAAAGCGCCTAAGCAGTTCAATGGTGATGATGAACTATTTGTCAAAGCCTTATACGAACAGGCCAATATCCATGCACTGGCTGGGCGTTACCTGTCACGTGAAGTCAATGGTAAAAACCCTGGGCAAGGTTATGTACGCATTGCGCTTGTCGCTAGTGTCGATGAGAGCCGTGAAGCGATCAGCCGTATTCGTAAACTACTGGGTGCGTAGGCAGTCTATTTAAAAGTATTAAGCGAGACATTAACCTCTAATAACCACAACTTAACTGTGGTTATTAGAGGTTTTTTGCTTTAATAATGCTATAGTAAAGTGGCTTTTATCAAATATGCCATCAAGGATGATGCCATGCCCCATCTTGATTTTACCCAGCCGCCCTTTGATGTGTTGAGTCTGGCTGAACGCCAAAGCATTAGAAAAAACACTCAAATTCGCTACCTTGCCAAAAATGAGCATCTAACTGCCGAAGAATTGCAGTATCTGTATGTCGTCATCAAAGGACAGATTGAGCAATTGCTTGACGGTGAGTTTGTGGCCTCTTATTTGGGTAGTAATCATTCCGACCAGCTCAATAATAACGACTGGTTCGACAGCCGTCGTCTGCCTGAACCATTGACTGAAAACAGCCCTAATACTGGAGCATCACAAACCTATCAATTTCGAGCCGCTGAAGATACGTTGCTGCTGCAAGTCGCTGGTAGCGCTGTCGATAAAATCAGCGCCCAAAACCATCTAGTCCGTCAAATGCTGTCAGATAAGCTGCCCGAACGGCTAAAAGCGTTACAGCAACGCCGTCACAATAAAGCCATAGACCCTGCCAGCTACAATGACCAACAAGAAGTGCAACAGATCATGTTGCAGCCTGTCATTGACGTCAATCTATTGCCAGTCCATATCGTCGATGCCAATAACAGCTTATACGAAGCCGCTTCTATCATGACGAAAGCAGGACTAAAACATGTACTAGTACGTCCATTGAACCATCTAGAGCATAGGAAAGAAACGCGACATGGCACAGGTCATCTGTTAGGGATTTTAACCGACACCGATATTTGCCGCGCCGTGAGCGACCAGCAAAACCCTGCCACGACTACATGCCAGTGCTATGCTAACTTTAACCTGCGTACCATCAAAGCCAGTGATGAAATTGGCGATGCCCTATTGACCATGACCCGCTATCGTATCCATCGGCTACCAGTGATTGATCGAAATGGGGATGTCGTCGGTATACTCGGACAAAGCGATATGCTTGCGCATATTAGCCATCACTCTCAGCTCATTAGTATCCAAATCGAGCAAGCAAAAGACTTATCGAGCTTAGATACCGCCGTCGAGCTTATCGGTCGTTACATTCGCGCACAACATCAAAACGGCGTCAAAATCGGTAATATCAGCCGTATGGTACAGACCTTGAATGCACAAGTATTTACCAAGCTTTGGCAACTTATCGTGCCTGCTGAAGTCATGAATAATACCTGCTTAATCGTGATGGGGTCAGAAGGTCGAGGTGAGCAAATCATGCGTACTGACCAAGACAATGCACTCATCTTACGTGATGGCTATACTCATCCTGATCTGGCGCAATTTGCGGATACTTTTAATCATCATTTAGCAGACCTCGGTTATCCGCTGTGCGATGGCAATATCATGATGACCAACCCGATGTGGCGACAGCCGCTAAAACAGTTTAATGCTCAGATTGGTTTATGGTTTAAAAACACCAATCCTATGCATGGTATTTATTTGTCCGCCATACTTGATGGCGAATACGTCTGCGGAGATGAGTCATTATTGACTCAGGTGCGTCAACATTTAAAGGTCGCCCACAGGCAGTCAGACCCTATGTTTGTACGTCAGTTCGCACGAGCCGCGCTACAGTTCGGTGATGTCAATCAGTGGTGGCAAAAGTTCGTGCCTTTGCTCGGTGGCAAATCCGGGTCAGAAGACATTGATCTGAAGAAAGCCGGTATCTTTCCACTGGTTCATGGCATTCGTACCTTAGCGTTAGAAAACGATATCTTAGACGTGCCTAGTAGTAAAAACCGCCTTAAAGCTTTGGTACAAGCGCGCGCCTTGACCCAAGAGCGGGCGGATACTTTACTAGAAGCCTTGGAATTTTTTATGGCACAGCGCCTATCCGTTGCGCTTTCCACTGAAGATAAGCATGCACGGCAAGTAAATCCAATGACCTTGACCGCGCTTGAGCGTGACTTATTAAAAGAGTGTTTGGCTGTCGTCAAAAGCTTTAAAAACCAGTTGCGTCAGCATTATCAATTAGAAATTGCATAAGCATGAAAATCGTATAAGTATAGAACTCGCATCAATGGATGAGCGACAAATATGAGTTGGCTAACACAGTTATCCTGCGCTTGGCAGAAAAAACAGCTACAGCGTCCAGAATTGGCATCGATGTTTACCAAACCCTTGGCTAAGCAGTGGGTAGCGATTGACTGCGAAATGACGGGGCTCAATCCAAAAAATCACCACTTATTGTCCGTCGCCGCGATTCATATCAATGGAAATACGATTGACACCGGTAATGGCATGCATATCATATGCAAGCCTCCAGTGATGCCAGACCGTGACACCATTGTGATTCACGGTCTACGTACTGCTGACGTTGAGCATGGCATGAGCTACGATGAGATGCTGGCGCGATTGCTACCGTTTATAGGCAATCGACCGATTGTGGGGTTTTGTACGAGTTTAGACACAGCGTTTTTAAACCCTTTAGTCAAACGCTATATGGGCACGGCACTACCCAACGAAGTCATCGATTTGCGCCATTTGTACAGTCGGCGCATGGGTGATCGCACTCAGGGTGTCCCCAACCAATCACAACAGCTGCGCAATATCTTAGCGCACTATAATATCCCTGATCTGGGCGCTCACGATGCTTATAACGATGCGATCATGACCGCCATGGCATTTTTACATGTGCGCTAGCGTGCGTTCGTATTTTGAAAATTCAGATAAAAACAGGTTTTCATCTACGCCTGCCATCTACGCGAAAACAGTAACTCATGTTAGTATAGGCGGCTTTTGCTACCGAATAAAAGATGCTCATGCGACCTACTTCTAGACTCTGTCATTCCTCCGTGCTTACCGCCACATTATCGCCTATTTTTAGTCATTTGCGATCGTTTAATCAGACTCATAAATGGTTGGTTGCGCTGACATTAGTGGCAGCCCCGCTGTATGCGCAAGCAGCATTGCCCAAAGCTATTCAAGCGGCATTATCACGAGCTGACTTAACAGAAGCTGATATTAGTATCATCATCACACCAGTTGGTGATAAAAACGCCAGTCACCTGCCCGCTCCGATTCAGGTCATCGATAGCAGCTCGGATAGCTCCTCTAAAAGGGTTTCTCAACCGAAACAAACCGCTAACGTAAATGCTGATATAAAGGGTAACGCTCAGACAGCCACGCAAAATAATAATGACAAACTCAATGAGAAAAGCCACCTGCTCCAACAGAGTACATTGGTTACCATTGAGCGGCGAACCATTGAAAGACATGAGCAAAAACTGCATGCTTACACCGATGATCCTTACACTTATCAAAGCTTAGAAAGTATCCCAACGATATTGGGCGATAAGACAAAAACAACCATCATTAACGATGATGGTAATAATGCCAATATTACAGAAAATAGCGATAAAACCAGTCATATTAATACTGATGCTACATCCATAAAGATTTCATTTTCACCAATACTGAATCACCAATCCGATATCGCTCGCACGCCTGCCAGCACCATGAAGCTCGTTCCCAGCTTTATTGCTTTAGACACCCTAGGCGCTGATTTTGTCTGGCATACCCGTGTCTATCATACAGGCCTCGTCATCGGTGACCGCTTACATGGTGATCTGATTATTCAAGGCAGTGGTGACCCAAAAATGACCCACGAGCGTTTAAAACAGCTTCTCTATAAAGTAAAATCGTCGGGTATTCGTCATATCGAGGGTGATATTATTGTCGACAGTGCCGTCTTTAAAAATGTCACTAAAGATCCTGCCGCCTTTGATAACTCACCACTGCGCCCTTATAACGCCAGTCCCGATGGTTTTTTGGTGAATTTCAGTACCATTGGCATCAAAAGCTATCCGTTAAACGATGACCAAGCAAGCCTGACTTATACACCGCAATTAGCAAATTATGATTTGCCCAGCATAATAGATACGCGCTCAGCTGCTTGTGGACAAGCGCGTTATAGTCTCGCACCGCAGTGGCAAACGAAAAAGCTTGTGTTAAATACTGGTTTGCCCAATAGCTGCCAAGAGCACGCTTTTTATGTCGCTTATCCTGATGCCAAAGATTTTGCGGCACGTGTTGTCGCCGCAAAATGGCAAGAGCTAGGCAATACCTTAAGTGGCGATGTCATCACCCAAGAAACGCCTTACACTACAGCAAAAAGTACTAAACCCACGCATGGTTTGTCAGCACTGTCTATGTCCCCGCTGCCCATTGCCAGCTATCCGTCCTTGAATTTGACTAAGCAGATTTATGATATCAATCACTTCTCAAACAATGTCATGACTGAGCAAGTGGCGCTATCGATTGGCGCTTATAGCCAATCCACTATGGTGAAAAATAAAACCAAAGCAGGTGGCATTGAAGCAAATAGCATTGAAGCAATTGACGTTGAAGCCATTAATATTAAAAGCAACGCAGAATCTGATATAACTAGTACAAATAGTTATACGCTAAGCGATGTCAATGCCGCAAATAATAAAGCTGCAAATAATAAAACCATCAATAAGCCGACAACCAGCTTATATCAGTTTGGCAAACCTGCTGTTACGGACTATCCTGCGGCCTTACAAACGATAAATCAGTGGTGGCAGAGCCATATGAACACACCAGCACCGTATCTAACCAATGGCTCAGGACTCTGCCGTGATTGTACGATAACGGCTGCCAACTTAAGCGAGCTATTAACTTACGCTTATAGCCATCCAAGCTTCGATGCTTATGTCAATTCGTTAGGCATCGCTGGAGTCAGTGGTACCATTGCTGCTCATGGCGCACGCTTACCCGATTCAGCCGCCACAGGGCGCGCATGGATAAAAACGGGTACTCTAAATAATGTCACCTCAATGGCAGGCTATGTCAAAGGGTTGTCGGGACAAGATTATGTCGTTGTTGGACTCATTAATAGTGAGCAAGCATTAAACGCTTATACGGCTAGACCCGTGTTAGATGCGATGCTTGATTGGACAGCGCAGCATTAAGTGTTTTTAACATCCTATTTTTCACCTTTATAAAGGGTCGCTCATGTCACGCAAGACAACCAATCTCAATAAACCCAAGACTCATTCAGACCGCAGTGCGCTACCGAAAAATCATGAGTCAGCTCAATCCCAACTGGCACAATATGTGGGATTTTTTGCGGTGGGCTATATTCTTGCCAGCGCAATATTTATGATGATTCAAACCAAACTTGCTCTGAATTCGCAACTGGTGACTGTGCTCTCTATCATTATCGGTGCTTATATTGCGGTCAGTAAATTTATTAAGCATCAACAGCGCGCCCTTAGTAAAAGTGAAATCAATCGTTTAATGTTTGGCGGGGTCGCAGTAGTTTGGTTACTCACTGCTATTTATTTCTTAGGCATATGGTTCTTTTTATTTGATGCAGTGAATCGCGAAGTATTGATTGAGATGGCTATGCAACAACCTCTCCCGCTCATTTCTGCCTTAGTCATGATATTGGTACTGACTTTTATCAGTGCCCGCATCAGTATTTTGGCGCTGAATCATCTCCTTAACCCCAAACGTAAAACAGGGTGAACACGCGCTGCTGTCTACAACGTACTACAAAGTTTATTCACCATTAAGGCGTGAATTCCGTTACGCTGGTTTTAGCTGGTGTGATATTTAGCAGCTGACCTTTAAACATTGAATCACTTTGTGCTATTGATAGGAGTCAATATTATGGACATGCTATTTTTTGACAGTATAGACAAGCTTGGACGCATCGTCTTAACGACCGTCATGGTTTACGTCTTAGTCGTGCTGACCACCAAAATCTCAGGTAAGCGCTCCACATCACAGCTCAATAACTTTGATTGGATCGTCACCGTAATGATCGGCTCATTGGGTGCTAGCACTATTTTGCTCAAAGACATCCCTTTTATCGAAGGCGTGGCCTCTATTTTGGTGCTATACCTACTACAATTTTTGGTCACCAAATACGCTTCCATCTCACCGCAATTTAGCAATTTTATTTTATCTGAGCCGCGTATTGTCTTTTATCAAGGGCAGTTTTTGCCCGATGCTATGCGAGATGAGCGGCTGACCCGTCAAGAAATCGAATGTGCCATGCGTTCTGAAGGCATGAACAGCTTCGATGATATTGAAGCCATTGTCTTTGAATCTGATGCTAAGCTGACCATCATTCCAAAACCAAGCGATAATGCTGATAGCCAAAATACAGAAGACAAAGTCTCGCAAACCATTGCTTCACTTATGTAATGTCACTTATGTAATGTCACTTGTATAATGTCATTAGAGGGTAATAGCAATTGGTTAGGGTCTGTTGAACAAACAGACATAAAAAAGGATAGCCAATCTAATCGGCTATCCTTTCTGGTTAATTTATGTCTCAATGATACGCTTGCTTCAATGGCAAGCTTGCTCAATAATCTATCCAGTAGGCATTACACACGTTACTTGATACGTTGCCACGTTTGCGAACGACCAAAGAGTGGCGAACCGACATAACCTCGTAGATCTAGGCTTTGACCGTTGTCACTTAACGTGAGTTTGCCAGAGTACGTCTTGCCGGATTCAGGGTCTACTAACTTGCCATCGCTCCATTTATTGTTACCGTCAGCCTTTAAGCCCGATAGAATCTGTAAACCTTCGATTGGCTTGTTTTTGAGGCTGCCAGGACATTTGGTACAAACAGCTTTAGCCTCTTCCTTATTGAGTACTTTGATGATTTTTCCTGAGACTTTACCGTTGCTTTCATTCAGCTGAATGATGGCCTTTTTTTCACCAGTTTTATCATCAATGGTTTGCCATTTCGTGCCGTTTAAAGAGGCAGCAAAGACAGAGGTAGACAGCAGAGCACCAGCAGTAAGGGTAAGTGCAATAGATATAGTACGATTCATGAACGACTCCTTTCGTTAAAAAAACTTTCAATTGAACTTATGGTAGATCAAAAAATTAGCATAAAAATATTGCATAAAGACATTGTATAATTGCTCATCACTTCTCAAGATGATTGCGAACTAAAGAACAACTGTTTGTCGAATGCTAGTAAAGCATAAAAAAAATCTTTGTAAAAGAGGTCTTTGTTACGGCAACTTAAGCTTAGATTTTTTTTGTTACATTTTCTCACGTATTGACAGGGTAAGTATTATGAAAGTAAGAATTTTGACCGTTGGTAACAAGATGCCGAGCTGGGTACAGACTGGCTTTGATGAATATTTCAAACGTATCCAACCGATGCTCAGTACAGAAATTGTTGAACTTGCTGCCGCCAAACGTGCCAAAAACCCTTCGGATGCCAATCTTGCTCAGTATCGCGAGCAAGAAGGTCAGGCGATATTGGCCGCTCACAATGCAGCGGGACGTGAGCAATTATGGGTATTGGATGTCAAAGGAAAAATGCTCTCGACAGAAGGGTTGGCAGATAAATTGGCCGATGCCATGCAGCAAGGCGATGATATAGCTCTAGTGATTGGTGGCGCTGACGGCGTATCACCAGAAGTATTGGCAAAAGCCGATGTGAAATGGTCATTATCCGCGCTGACGTTGCCGCACCCATTAGTACGTGTGGTCTTGATGGAGCAACTATATCGGGCGATGAGTGTCAATCACAACCACCCTTATCATCGCGGCAATTAAAAATCGTAGTTACTCGAAATTATAGTAACTGAAAATACCATGAGCAGATGTGTTAACGAATGAATGAATGATTGCTTAAAACAGATATAGTCGATTCAATTTAAAAAGAATACAGCTTAAAAAGAATACAGTGCTGCTGCGATGAGTTTTTCGAAGCCTCTGGAGGGCAAAGCGCACAGCAGGCGAAGAAAACTCATGCCAGCAGAACGCTGTTTTTAGCATACTGTTTTTATTTTGAACTGGTTATACCTCATCAAAACGATTGAAAAACGAGCACATGCCCTAATAAACGGAACATGAAATATCCAAAACGAGCGACACCGAACGCCCCTTATGCGCATCAGCAACGTGAGCAACCTCACCAAGAGACGCATACGCCCATTACGACCACAGCAGCTTTGGCAAACGCCCAAGCTGGGCAGTCAACTGCGACCAACTTAGCCAAGCTACCAGCAGTATTTATCTCGCATGGTGCTCCAACGCTGGCGATTGAGCAATCGGCCACGACCAGTGCACTGGCTCGTATCGGGCAAAACCTACCCAAGCCACGTGCCGTCGTTATTATGTCGGCGCATTGGCAGTCGGCGAAGCTAGAAATCAGCAGCAACCCACAGCCAAAAACGTGGCATGACTTTTCAGGCTTTGCACCTGAATTGTATGAGCTACAATATCCTGCTGCTGGTCACCCAGCGCTCGCTGAATCACTAGCACAGCAGTTAACGGCACGCGGTATTACCTGTAGCGTCAATCCGATGCGGGTCAGCGACCATGGTGTCTGGGCACCGCTCAGACATCTCTATCCGCAGGCCGATGTACCTATCGTACAAATATCGTTGCCACGGCACTATGACAGTGCTGCCTGCTATCAGCTGGGCGCGCAACTGGCGCAACTGCGCGAGGAACAAATACTCGTCGTTGGCTCAGGCAATATCACTCATAATCTACAAGCCCTACGCTGGGAAGCCGAGAGCATAGATGAGACCGCACAAGACTTTAAGCTCTGGTTGTTACAGCAGCTCAAAACAGACATCCCAGCGGCATTAGACTGGCAGCAGTATCCTAACTTTCGTGACATACACCCAAGCGACGAGCATTTACTACCGCTATTTTTTGCCCTAGGAGCCGGTCAACGCGTCTCCGTCGTGCATCAGAGCATGGCGCACCATAGCTTGGGAATGGATATCTATCGCTTCGATTAGGCAACTATCAATCAAGCGATAGCAAAAATAAAACTACTTCTCAAAAGCTGCCTTGGTAAACAACCCAGCGCGCTCCATCTCGCCAGCAATACTAAATAAAGTAGTCTCGTCATTCATACGTCCAATCAGCTGCATGCCAATCGGCAAACCCTTTTTGCTCATGCCTACGGGTAATGACATAGCAGGCAGCCCAGTGACATTCCCCAGCAAGGTAAAGGCCATTTTTCCCAGCACCGGCTGACTAAGCTTTTCGATCATACCCGAACTAAAGGCATATTTCCCCATATCAATGCCTTTATTTAGTAGACCTGCGCTGCGCATGAGCATTTCATCCATACGACTTGGTGGTAGCACGCCATGCTTAACCGCAGGCGTCGGTATGGTCGGGCACAGAATCATATCGTAGGTCTCTAATAATAGACCCGTTTGATATTGGCTATCATGCCAGCCATGCTTAGCGTGTGCCAAGTCAACGGCAGAGAGCGAGCGTCCTAGCATTGCCATATTATAGGTTTGCGGCTCTAGGTTCTTTATATGTTCCGCACCAAATTTGCGTTCGATATTATCAATGGTAAAGGCTGTATGGGTACAAACCACCACTAAAAAATCATGCCAAAATTGTTCGATATTAATATTCGGCTCAGCAGGCACCACACGATGACCCATGCTTTCTAATTGCTTTGCCGTCTGCTCCAGTACAGCCAGTACTTCTTTGTCCACTATTGTATTGGCAACTAATGGCTGCTGGTGCAAAGCTATCGTTAATTGCCGAGGGGCACGCATCGCTGCTTGCAAAAATGTCCCATCAGGTGGCGCAATCACATAAGGCGCGCCAATCTCAGCGCCACTCGTGGCATCGAGCATCGCAGCACTATCACGCACACTACGGGTAATCACGTGATCAGCGACCGCGCCTTCCCAACCTTCACCAAATGACGGGCCCATTGGGTTACGTCCACGACTGGGTTTAAGTCCAACCGCCCCACACCACGCTGCCGGAAAACGTATCGAACCGCCACCATCGCCAGCACCTGCCATCGGTACGATACCGCTCGCCACTGCCGCCGCGCTACCACCCGATGACCCACCAGAGCTATAGCCCTTTTTGAATGGATTATGGGTGGCACCGTGCGCTTTGGGTTCAGTGGTGATGATTAAACCAAACTCTGGCGTATTGGTCTTGCCGAAAGTATTGACACCCGTCGCTTTCATACGCTTAACGATTTCGCTGTCGTTTTCTGGCACGACATTCACGCTACGACTGCCCATCGTGATGGGTTCGTCAGCAAAATAAAATGATAGGTCTTTGAGTAAGTACGGCACACCATTAAATGCACCTGCTGGCAATCCTGCTTGCGCAGCATTATAAGCACGCTCATCAAAGCGATGAATGATTGCGTTTAACTTAGGATTCAGTGTGTTGGCTTGATGAGTCGCAGCGTCTAATAGCTCTTTGGCACTGACCTCACCTAAATTGACGAGCTTGGCTAAACCTAGGGCATCGTATTGGGTGTATTCTTTAAACATAACTAACCTTCCTTGGAGAGTAATTGGACTAAGCATTTTTGAAATTAAGTGATATTTATCCCATAACTCCTGTCAGTTTAGTATAAAAAAACACTGCTGATAATCGATAAACAAACTCACTAGTCATTTAAGCAATAGCGCTACCATATATTTCTAATAAAAAAACGAGCTACTCTCGTGACTCGCTTTTTGTGATTAATCAAACTCATCATCTTTTACATCAACAACTCACGTTTGCCGCTTTTACCCATCGAGCTGACCAATCCAGCCTCTTCCATTGAATCAACGATACGAGCGGCACGGTTGTAGCCGATACTAAATTTACGCTGGATACTAGAGGCAGAGACCTTTCGCGTCTCCATGATAAATGCCACTGCATCGTTATACAGGTCGTCATCCTCACCAGAAGCGTTGCCGCCACTACCACCACTGCCAGGACTAGACAATTCAAAGTTGCCTGCCATGTTATCAATATAATCAGGCGCACCGCGCTCACGCCAAGCATCACAGACACGATTGACCTCTTCATCGCTGACATACGCCCCGTGCACACGGTCTGGCTCAATTTGCCCTGGGCCTAAAAACAGCATATCACCATTACCAAGCATGTCTTCTGCACCGCCACTGTCTAGAATCGTCCGTGAATCCACTTTTGAGTTCACACGTAACGCTGCACGCACTGGGATATTGGCTTTAATTAGACCGGTAATGACATCGACCGATGGACGCTGGGTGGCAAGCATTAAATGGATGCCTGCCGCGCGTGATTTTTGTGCTAAGCGCGTGATCAGTTCTTCAGCTTGTTTACCGACTTGCATAATCATATCGGCAAACTCATCCGCGACAATGACAATCATCGGCAAGGTTTTGAGCTTTGGTGCTTGGCTGATGCTCACGCTATCATTGGGTCGCCATAATGGATCGAGCATTGGATTGCCCGATTTTTCAGCAGCGATGACCTTTTTATTAAACTCATTAAGCTTACGTACCTTTAATAAGCTCATCAACTGATAGCGGCGCTCCATTTCTGCCACACACCATGACAAAGCACTGGCGGCTTCAGTCATATCGGTAACGACTGGCGTCAGTAGATGCGGGATATCGTTATAGTTTGCCAGCTCAAGCTGCTTTGGATCAATCAAAATCAGGCGCAGCTCGTTCGGTGTATATTTGAGTAGCATAGAGAGTAGCATTGAATTGACTAATACTGATTTACCAGAGCCTGTGGTACCCGCAACCAACATATGCGGCGCGCGCGCAAGGTCAGTAATAATAGCATTACCACCGATATCCTTACCCATCGCCATGCTGATTTGGGCTTTAGGATCTTGGAATTTTTCGGTATTCAACAGCTCAATCAAACGCACCATTTCGCGTTGTTTGTTCGGCACTTCGATACCGATATAAGGCTTGCCCGGGATGACTTCGACCACACGCAAAGATGCCATTGATAATGACCGTGCCAAATCACGTGAAATACCCGTAACTTTACTGGCTTTTACCCCAGCAGCAAGCTCTACTTCAAAGCGTGTAACGACTGGCCCCGGAATGGCATTGACTACTGCGGCCTTAACATTGAATTCTTGTAATTTAATCTCTAATAGCTCTGACAGCTTATCAAGCTCAGCGATGGTATAGCTTGGCTTACGATCAGGATCTGGCTTATCTAAAATAGAGATCTCTGGGATAGGCGTTAAGCTACTGCGATAGGCGGCCGTTTGCATCGAGCGTGATTTTTGACTAAAAGCGCCATCGTCACTGATATGCGGCATAACGGGCGTATCGCTATTATCATCGCGGCTGTCATCCTCAGGCATCATATCCGTAATATGGTTGCCGCTATCACCCTCTGGCACCGCAAAGCTGACCGTTGGCTTAGATGCGGCTATCGGTTCAGCAGCTGGCGCTGAAACGTTAGTTTCTACCTTAGGAGGTAATGTTGGGTTGGTCGGTGGCGTATTTGTCGGGGTCATATCAGCGACTGGTGCGACGATACTTACATCATCCTCTTCTAGAGCAGGACTTTGTATTGACAATGAGCTTTCCCATTGCTCTTCATTTGATAACTTGTCTGATGACCCAGCAGAGGCGTCATAAGTATTCTCTACTGCCGTTTTTAGTGCTGGCTGTTCAGGTTTATTAGTATCTTCTTCTGTTTCTTGATAAGGTGAAACAGGCGCATGTTCTGACAACCAAGACTCTGCCAATGTATCAACCGTTTCGTTCGTTTCATCTGTTGCATGGTTGTCATCTGATGACATAGTCTGAGGCGCATCGGCAAAATTAGGCGCGATTTGCTTGCTTGCTGTCTCTGTAATTGCTTGCTCGACCTCTTCTTTATTAGGATTGACGGTAGAGCTCGCGCTTGGTGTCTCCAGCTCTAGCGTTGCCATGTCTGTTGACGTATCTGTTGCCGTGTTTATAGACACTGCTGTCTCTTTTGGCGACTCAGCATTATTGATATAAGCAGGGGCAACAGAATCAGCATCATGAGTAGCGCTATGAATGCTTTGGTCGTAAATAGCCATATCGCTTGCCAATAAGTCATCAACAGTATTAGCATCATTCCAAGCAAAGCTCGGCTCTACTTTACGGCTAGGAGTCGTGACAGGGCTTGGGGTAGTAGATACCTTGTTATCACTAAAGTTGCTTACGCCAGCGCTGCTAGGCGTGGCAGGTACGCTTTGTAAATGCTCACCCTCACCCACTGCGGATCCTTGCGTGGCTGCTGCCATAGAAGCTTTTACACTGGCACCCAAGCCAGAACTCGCTAAAAATTCGGTGAGTACATGATTAAAGCGACCACTGCTATCGGATTGTTGCGTATTAGCATCATGCTCAGTTGCTTGCAGCTCAAGGGGCAGCTGGTCATACTCTGGAACAGCGCGCGATGCTTTTTCGTCGGTTAGGGCTTCATTATTTTGCTGACGACTATTTTCAGCGGCCTGCACACTCTCATACTTATTATCTTGGTTTTTTACACCAGAACCAAGCCATGACAGGGTCATAATTTTTTGGTATATCGCGAGCCAATGAATATTAAAAGCAAAGGTTGCCGTAATAATTACGAATACCGTTAAAAAAACCACACTCCCCCACTGCGACAATAATTGAGCCAAACGCGCTTGCAGTTCGAGACCGATGATACCACCCGCGACCCCTGTCAGACCTGTGGTAACTGGATCTGCTATTTGCTGCACTAAAGCGACCAACTGCGCAAATAAGGCGCTGGCACTTAGAATCAAAAACACGTAAGCGACTACGCGTAGCAACCAAAACGTTGGCTTATTGTCCCACCAAATAAGAATGGACTCATAGACCACAAACGCCAACAACCACCATGCGCCAAAACCAAAAAAGCTATAAAGCAGATCAGACAACCACGCCCCCATCTCGCCACCCATATTGTTAATGGTGGTCATGTCACTACTGATGTGCGACCAACTAGGATCGTTGCCTGTATACGTCATCAAAATGACAAACAGATAAACGGCCAGTATTAACCCAAGGAGGGTAAATATTCCCTTTTTTAAATACTCAATAAGCGGTGCTGATATCACGTAAAATCTGCCTTGTTATTAATACTAAATGGTCGCCAGTGCATGACTAAGCCTAATCATGCTGACATAAAGTGTTGACATAAATGTACCGAGCGAAGTGTTTGTTTGGCATGTGCCGATCATAGAGTCTTTAAATAACCATTATCGCTTGGCTCCTACTACACTTGGCATAACTTCTTATAATAACAAATACATAGGTGCAGTGGCGACAGTCTTATAAAGAAAGCGTGTAAGAAAGTAAATCAATAGACACTTTGCGCAAGAAAACAGCTGGTTAGCAAAACACTAGTGGCAAAATATTGCTCACTGTATTGCCTAAATTCTATAAAATAGCCTCTGTTTTTTGCACTTATATTCCAAAGCTATTTATTCTTTGATTCTAATGATACCTATGTTTGTTTTAGCAAACTTGCACTTTTTGCCGTATGCCCTTATGTTATTATCACACAGCAATTAGAAAAACTATATTAGTCGCACCTTTTGATATTTGTCTTTTTATTATATTTATCACTCACATTTTTAATTCGTATATTTTGCAAGGAACCACTCATGGCAACTGATACTATCGCTCCACGTCACGAAAAGCTCATTATTTTAGGCTCAGGCCCTGCGGGTTACTCTGCCGCGGTCTATGCTGCGCGCGCTAACCTCAAGCCCGTTATGGTCACTGGTATGGAAGTGGGTGGACAATTAACCACCACCACCGAAGTCGACAACTGGCCAGGCGATGCTCATGATTTGACAGGCCCTGCACTGATGGAACGCATGAAGGCTCATGCTGAACGTTTTGGTACAGAATTGGTTTATGACCATATCAATGATGTCAATCTGAATGAACGCCCTTTTCAATTGACAGGTAACAATGGCACCTATACTTGTGATGCCTTGATTATCTCAACGGGTGCGTCTGCACAGTATTTGGGGCTAGAGTCAGAAACCAAATTTAAAGGTTTGGGCGTGTCAGCTTGTGCCACTTGCGATGGGTTCTTTTACAAAGACCAAAAAGTCGCGGTGATTGGTGGTGGTAATACAGCAGTCGAAGAAGCACTATATTTATCTAACATTGCCTCTGAAGTCACGTTAGTGCATCGCCGTGATGGTTTACGCTCTGAAAAAATCTTACAAGATAAATTGTTCGAAAAAGCCAAGAATGGCAACGTCAAAATCGAATGGAACCATCAAGTAAAAGAAGTCGTCGGTGATGACATGGGCGTAAATGGTGTAGTTATTGAATCTATGATTGATGGCAGTACCAAGCAACTAGATGTATTTGGTATGTTTGTCGCCATTGGTCACAAGCCTAATACCGATCTATTCAAAGGGCAGCTCGACATGAAAGACGGCTATCTTATCGTTAACAGTGGCCTAAATGGTAATGCCACACAAACCAGTATCGAAGGTGTGTTTGCAGCAGGCGACGTGGCTGATCACGTCTATCGTCAAGCCATCACTTCTGCTGGCACTGGCTGTATGGCCGCGCTTGATGCTGAAAAATACTTGGATGCCATTGGCGAAGCCACTGCGTTAGACCATACTTATGCGTCAACGCTGACTGCTGATCAAGAAGACTAAATGAACAGCTTCTCACAATATAACGCCAATAACAACGAGCAGCTTATCACGCCTGAGACCTTAAAAAGTCTTGGGCGTTATGACTTTCCTGATCCTATTTCTATTGATCCTGATGGAGTGGGTATTGTCGCCATGGGCGGCGACTTAGCGCCCGAGACGCTTATATCTGCTTATGCGCAAGGATTGTTTCCTTGGTTTAATGAAGATGAGCCTATCGCTTGGTGGTGTCCTGAACCGCGCTGCGTGATTGTGCCGACCGACTATCAACCCAGCAAATCTCTGCGTAAGCAAGCAAGCCGCGCGCGTTGGCAAGTGACACTCAATCAAGCTTTTGATGACGTCATTCACGCCTGTAGTTTACCGCGCAGTGATGGTCTCAATACTGAGCTGCCTGAAGGTGAGCACACGTGGATTCATGATGAGATGATCGAGGCTTATACCAAACTACATGCTCATGGATTTGCACATAGTATCGAAGTTTGGGATGACGCAGGCACACTTATTGGTGGATTGTATGGATTAAAAATAGGCAATATCTATTTTGGCGAGTCGATGTTTCACCGTGCATCCAACGCCTCTAAGTTAGCATTTTGGGGTTTGATGCGCTTATGTGAGCAGAGCAACGTTGCGCTCGTAGACTGCCAATTACCCAATGAGCATCTCATGAGCTTAGGCGCGACCACCCTACCACGTGCTGAATTTCTTTCCCAATTGGATACGCTAATAGCCACTCATTCAGTCAAGTGGCAAAAGAACTCTCACAAGTCCCTAAGTGTATCGCTCCTTGATAGCAAGGAATCTTGGCAGCTCAACTCATGATGGTGGTGACAGCGACAAAACAACGAGATTATTATGACACCTGATACATCATTTTTATTAATTGGAAAGCTGGCGAGCGAAGCCAATACCACCAAAGACACAGTGCGTCATTATGATGAGCTGGGGCTACTCAAGTCGCGTAAGCGACAAGCAGGCTCACGGCTCTATACTGAGTTTCATCCTGAATGCATTGAGCGCATTGAATTGATTAAGAGCGCACAAGCTATTGGCTTTACACTCACTGAAATCAAAGACAGTCTTAATGACTATTATGATGGGCAGCTCGATATTGATTTACAGCTAAGTCTCACTCAGCAAAAACTGGCTCAAGTCAAAAAACAACAGGCCAATATCAATGTCATGGTAGAGCTCTTAAGCGAGCGCATCGAAATATTAGAACGCATGCAAGCAGATAGTGACTATGAGCTCGATATTGAAGTCTGCAAAAAGACCATCCCCGAGTAATCTAGAGCCTGTCTTCATTCCTAACGTTTATCAATCCAATAGCATCTGTGCTATTTATGGCTATTAAAGGTACACACGCTGCATAATCAACGCATCAATGGCTGGGCGATGAGGCATTTGGTAGTAGCCTTTACGCCGATGAATCACTGCCAACCCTTGCTGCTCGTACAAAGCAATCGCTGAAAAATTATCTGCGCGTACTTCTAATAATAAATTTTCCACCTTATTATTCATCAATTCAGTATTCAATTTAGCAAAAACTTGCGAGGCAATACCTTGGCGTTGGTAATCAGGATGCGTGCCAATGCGAAGGATCTCTGCTTGCTCGAAAACCACTTGATATAGGCAATAGCCAACGATTTTATCAATTTGATAAACGACTGATAAATTAATACTATCCTGTGCCAATAACTCTATTATTGTCTGATAACCCCAAGCATCTCGCGACTGTACCATAGTTTCAATATTTGCTACTGCTTGAATCACTTGTTCAAACTCTATTGCATCAATTAGCAGCTCTTCTATATTTTCTATAGTGAACATGGCCTATCCTTTATTCTTATTAAACAATAGCGTTTATTTTATCGTAAATACTGATTTTTATTTACTCATATAGTCAAAATACCCCAAAAACGCTACGATACTGCTGATATCAATTTTTTGTAGCCTCTGTCTGCACAGGCACAGCAAGCAAGAAAAATTGATATCAGCAGTGCGTGATGTATCGATATTACTTTTTACTGACTATATCACTCAATCAACTTATTTCACCCAAAAAAAAGCCACCCTCAATAAAGAGAGCGGCTTTTCACGAACTGCTTAACGACTATCAGATTACTCTGACA
>NZ_JAGKSC010000012.1:0-55557 GCF_017942195.1 Psychrobacter sp. K31L
TGCTGAATAGGTCATGTGTTCTTCTGCCATTTCGCTTGTTTTAAAACGATTGTATCTTATTTATAAAGAACTGACTATATAATGGCAACATAATAGAAAAGAATAAACTGGGTTCTAGTAAAAACAAAAAGATCTATGAGAATGGATTAATTAATCTAGAAAAATATGGAAACGCCGAGGGGTTGTTAGACTCTAGCATTCATGAAAGTATGGCACGTTTTGATGATCCTTGTCCCAATCCATTTATGGCACATGTCTACCAACTAGAAGTAGAGGAAACTCATAGTTATTTTGTTGGTCAGGATGGTATCTGGGTATCTGACGGTCATACAGAGTAACCATGTAAAAAACGGGCGTTATGACAAATAACTTTGGATAGAGAGATTCTTTTTTACTAGTTCCTTTGGGTTATACCCTAAGGGAACCATCTAAAAAGCCCCAAAAACCAATTAATAGACCACCTAAAACAGACTGCAATAAAAGAACTACTCAAATCAGACCATTAAGTGAGTAATATCTATCGAAGGTTACAAAATCAGCTTAAACAAATAAAAGCCAAGCGCCGTTGCCAATAATGTCAGTCCCACATGTAGACCGATGAGCGCCAATCCTGCCAGCAAACGGCCATCATTAATAAAGGTAAAGACCTCCGCGCTAAAAGTGCTAAATGTCGTGAGCCCACCCAAAAACCCAGTGATTACGAACAGTCTCACATTGTCAGACAAGCCGCTACCCATCCGCCCGAACCACACTAGAGCGAGCCCTATTAACAAGCCGCCCAACACATTAGCGCCCAACGTACCTAGTGGTATCCAATGATGCAGCGGATTAAAGCGCGCAAGCCAGCCTCGCAAACACGCGCCCAGTGCGGCGCCTAAACCAATCGCAATCCACTGCATAGATCATCCTTAGGCTTAATAAAGGTTAACGAATAGCGTATTGAGAAAGTCACCTTTAAACCGCTGGTAGCTCTGTCATCGGCCAACGCGGCACGCAGCTCACCGCCAAATCATCTGATTGACCGGCTTGCAGGCGCTCGTAACCGGCATAAGCAATCATCGCACCATTGTCCGTACATAATGCTGGCGGTGCATAATGAACCGTCGCGTTTATTTTGGCTAGCTCAGCTTCTAACGTCTCGCGCAAATGGGTATTGGCACTGACACCACCCGCAATTACCAAACGGTTCATCTCTGCTTGCTTGAGCGCTTTGATGGATTTTTTTACCAGTGTATCGACCATCGCGTGTTGGAAACTGGCAGCGATATCCGCGCGAACTTGTGGGTCGCTATCCGAGACATTACCCGAACCACCTGAGCATGGCGTGTCTTTGATTAGGTTATGCACGGCCGTTTTCATACCGCTAAAGGAAAAATCCAAACCACGATGTAACATCGGTCTTGGCAAACTGTAAGCATTTGGGTTGCCAGTCTCTGCCAGTTTGGCGATATTGGGACCACCAGGATAAGGTAAGCCCAACATTTTGGCGGCTTTATCAAAGCACTCACCTGCTGCATCATCGATTGACTCACCCAATATCTCATACTGACCCACACCACGTGCGGCGATAAGCAAAGTATGCCCACCAGACACTAACAGCGAGACAAAAGGAAAGGCTGGAGGGTTTGCACCCATGAGCGGTGCCAACAGATGACCTTCCATATGATGGATACCAATCGCAGGAATGTCTAAGCCATACGCCAAGCTGCGTCCAAACAATGCACCCGTCATTAAAGCGCCAATAAGCCCGGGGCCTTTGGTATAAGCAATCGCATCAATCTCGCTTTTCTTGACGTCGCACTGCTCGAGCAACTCATTAAGCAAAGGCACCAGCTTGCGAATATGATCACGGCTGGCAAGCTCAGGTACAACGCCGCCGTAGAGTGCATGCAGCTCTATCTGTGAATACAATACCTGTCCAACCAGACCTTGATTGTCACTGTTCATTTGCTCACTATCAAAAATCGCCAGTCCCGTCTCATCACAAGAGGTCTCTAAACCCAATACCTTCATACTTTTGCCTTTATACCTTTGTTTTCGAGCTGCTTTTTGCCGTTTTTTTATCTTACATCACTTTAGGAATTTGAATAACGAATAAAATAAGCCAAATACTATTTCTAGTTCAACAAATAATTTTCGCACAGTCAGTCATATTCATTAAGGGTGATATCAATAAAAAACGGGCATAAAAAAACCGCCATTGTCAGTCACAATGACGGTCAGTTTAACAAATTTCAATGGCTAATATATGCCATTAAGCCTCATTAGCTCACAGATGCTAGCATATAATCAACCGCTGCATGCACTTGTGCTTCAGTGACGCCATTTACCGCTTGCGCTGGCATCTTATTAAAGCCTTTAGCGGAGTGACTATACAGCGTTTCTTTATCCTTGGTCAGACGAGCCGCCCAAGCTGCCGTATCGCCATATTTTGGCGCATTGAGCAAGCCAGCAGCATGACAAACCTGACAGTTTGACTCATACAGTTTAGCACCAGCATCAGCAGCCAGCACTTCAGGCTCAGCAGCAGTTTCAGGTGCTACCGCTTCTTCAACCATCATGTCGGTAGACTCTGTTTCTGCTTCAATCACAGGCTCAGGCGTCGTGATTTCAGGTTCTGCTACGACTATTTCTTCAACGGCAGCATTAGCAGGTTCATTGGCTGCTGTAGTCTCTTCAGTGGCCGTGTTATCGCCACTACAAGCACTCACTGCGAGTATCACGCTCATACTGATTACAGACAATCTCAGTTTCTTCCTATACGATTGTATATCAATCATGGTTTTACCCTTACTTAGTAAGTCTGTAATCGGTTAATAATGCAATTTAATAATGCAATATATAAGCTCAAAATACTTGCCTATACTACTAATGACTGTCTAAGAGTTCGTTCAGCACTAACTTATTCAGCAGTGGTTGCCGCTGCATCTTCAGTAGCCATATCAGTGCTGTCAGTAGTCGGAGCAGCGGCTGTATCAGCACTATCGGTAGCCGTTGCTTCTGCCATATCAGTGTCAGCCATACCGGCTTCAGGAGTAGTAGCACCATCGACTGCCGTACCATCTGCAGTCATATCCGCAGCTGGCATCGGGGCGGTTTCTGGAAACTCCATTTCTTCAGCAGGTGGGCCATTTTTTATCGCAAGTGCCGCTGCTTCATCAACGCGATCTTTTGCATATACTTCATGCTCTTTGTCGCCACCACAAGCGCTCACGCTCGCACCCAAAGCAACGATAAATGCTGTGCTCAACACCGTACTTAATACTGTTTTTTTCATGCCGACATCCTCAATAAAATACACATAAAACGGTTCATATGCTTACTAGAGTCTATTTGATATTCAAACGTGGTGCTGGCAGTCACTATTTTTTAGACAATATGTAGTGAAATTGTTGAAGCCTAGTCATTCTAGGTTAAACCATTTCGCCATATATTGGCAAAAAAGAGTACTGCCCTCCACTCGAGCACAGCTCTTGCCTTGCGAACGGGCAAAGCAAGAGCTGTGCTCGATCCGTTCTCAAGGCTGATGCTAAAATTACCCCAACCGTTGTTGAAAACCTAGCTAAGGTCTCGACATTATCGTCGGTTTTCGCCTAGTTTGGCGTAACTTTAGCCATCAGCAGCCCTGATATTTGAATGTTCAATAGACCCTATAATATGGAAATTATCATAGCATAAACTCCAACCAAACCGTTATAGACTGTAGGGACTTTTTATTCACGGTAAATTTTGTGCCCTGACTCAATCTAAAGCAAGACAGTTGCACCTAAATACTCATCTAAGCAAATAACATATAGACAATAAACCATTAAAATCGTTGACTTTGTTGGTATTTTTTATTAAAATACCTGCCCTTGTGCTAATGCGCAAGAATTGTCCTAGTTTGAGCTGATGCCTGTGATCTTGAGATATTACGGCTAAATACTAATACACAGCCAAGCTAATGCCCTTATATCTCATCCTAATCGAGGAGTCTTCATGCCTGCAGTTAAGGTTAAAGAAAACGAACCAGTAGATATCGCTATCCGTCGTTTCAAACGTGCTTGTGAAAAAGCTGGCGTATTATCAGACGTACGTAAGCGTGAGTTTTATGAAAAACCAACGCAAGTACGCAAGCGCAAAAAAGCAGCTGCCGTAAAGCGTTATAAAAAGAAATTACAACGCGAAACTATTCGTACCACTCGTATGTATTAATCAGTAATCTGATTTAGTTACGTACAAGCGCTACACTAACGCCACTGTTATCCATTGATATCAGTGGCGTTTTTTATGCTACAATTTTTGTTATTACTGCTGATACATTTTTTATCAAAGCCACTTTTTTTATCAAAGCCACTTTTTTATTAAAGCCACTTTTTTATTAAAGCCCCGATCAGCAGGTTTTGCTCTACAAACCTAACAAACAACATATGACAAATAGCATTTAACAGATAAATAAGGATGATAGCAGTGAGCCAACTTAAACAGACTTTATCAGACAATATCAAAGTTTCCATGAAAGCTCGTGAGCTTGAGCGCGTTAAGGTATTACGTAACGTACAATCAGTCATCAAGCAAATTGAACTTGATCGTCAAATAGAGCTCGATGATGCAGGCGTACTAGAAGTTTTACAAAAGCAGCTTAAACAACGCCAAGAATCGCTCGGTATTTTCACCGAAAACGACCGTGATGACTTGGCAACCAAAGAGCAGTTCGAGATCGATATCATCAATGAGTTCATGCCACAGCAAATGAATCAAGACGAGATCATGGCATTGGTAAATGCCGAGATTGCCACGCAAGGTGCTACTTCTATGCGTGATATGGGTAGTGTGATGGGCGTGCTAAAGAACAAAACCGCTGGTCGTGCTGACCCTGCGCTCATCTCTAAGCTGGTAAAAGAAGCTTTGCAAGGTTAATACTTTTTATGGTCAACATCGTTGCTTGAGACTGATGTGCCGTAGCTATAAATGATGAACATATAAACACAACCGCCTAAGGCTTAAAGTCTTTGGCGGTTTTTACGTCTTTGATTTCTGCATTAATACTTGCCAAGAGCGGACGCGCACTATTTGCTTGCGCGGTCGTTTGCATGCTTTCAGCCAATCGTTTGGCCTGCGTTAAGGAAGTAAGCGCACTTTCATAGCGCCCATTCCATAGCTGATCATGGCTGCGATAGCGCAATGCGTTGATTGTCGCGATGTTGGCTAGCTGCGGGGAGTCAGTCGTTTTGGCAATTTTCTCATTGGCAAGTTGTAAGCTTTGCCATGCATAACGATCGCTTGGTTGCTGCTGGGTCAAAGGTTTTAACAAGGCTTGTGCTTTGGTCGGCTGATTGCTGTTCGTCAACGCTTCGGCTAAATACAAGCGCAAATCACGGCGCTCAGGGTACACACGCTGCTGACGCTCTAATACTTCGGCGGCTTGCTGCCATTCGCCTTGTTCGCTCAGCATTTGGCTATGCGTAATTGACAACAATGGCTCTAACGCTTGGCGCTGCGCCGCTGGTAACACGACAAGTTCCGCCAATATGTCATTGGCATCAGTAAAGCGTTGTTGCTCGCTATACCAAGTCATCAACGCCAATTTGGCCCCTAAGCTGTTTTTGGCAGCCGCTGTCAGTGTGGTCTCAGATGCATGCTTACCTGTACTTTGGACACGCCAATAAAGCAAATCAAACTGCACTTGATGACGCTGTTGCTGGCTTAATGACATGGCGGGATACTGCTGGGCGCGGCTCTGTGATTCGCTCAAACGTTCATTGCTTAAGGGATGCGAACGTACAAAACTGGGCAAAAACAGATTGGCTGTCTGATTAAGTTGGCTTTTTTGATTCATCGTGGCAAAGAATCTAGGCATCGCGCGTGGGTCATACCCAGCTTGGGTCATGATTTGCATCCCTACCCGATCGGCCTCGCGTTCGTTATTGCGACTAAAAGCCATGCTGCTATTCATTAGTGCTGTTTGGCTGCCCATCAGTACTGCTGCTGTGGCATCACCATCGACCGCTGATGCGGCAATCGCGGCCAGCATACCGCCTATTTGCATCAGCAAGGCTTTCTTACGTTCATCAACGCCACTCTCATAATGGCGTTGGCTAATGTGCGCCACTTCATGAGCGACGACACTAGCCAATTCATCCATACTACTCGCAGCCAGTATCGTCCCTGTATTGATGCCAATGACGCCGCCTGGCACTGCAAAAGCATTAATACTGGGATTTTCGATGATCACCAAGCCCAAGGGCGCTTGCTCACGCGCTTGTGCATTGAGCCGCCACGTCATTTCTTTAACCGTTTCTTGCACCCAAGGATCATGCTCCATTTTTGCGCGACCATTGATACGTTGTAATGACCACTCGCCAAGCAGCTTATTTTGATACTGTTCCGCGAAGCTCAGTCCTTGCCCGCGTAAATTAGGTAAATCGAGCGCTTCTGCCGCTGGTGTTTGCCATGAGTTATAGGCAAATGGCGCAGCAGAATTTTCGCTACTATTGGCGCCAGTTGTCAGAGCCAATAATACAGCCGATAGCCCTAGTTTGATTGCATGAGGCATAAGCAAACGACCTGTTTTTTGTTTGGATATAAACAATATCATTTTCTGTATATCCTTAACGATGGCGCACTCATTCAATATATTGCTGCCTTGTCTATAGTCGGTTCAGTATAATTTGGATACAAGGAAGGCGAGTGAAAGTACTACAAGTAGTAGACTAAGCAAGCTTGACACCGTATCCAATTTATAGAGGATTGACTATACCAAGCAGTGACTGTCTATTAGAATGATACAGATGCGCATCTTACCCGCTTGATAATAACGTAATTTTGACTATACGAGCTTGTTTATACAAGGTCAATTCTAGTCTGTATTTAGCTACCAATAACTCGGCTGTGCGTCACTATTGTGCAACATGACAATGTAATTATTGATGGTCAATTTTTGGTTTGATTGTTGATAGCATTTTTAGCCGTCAGCCTTGAGTAGTCATTCTAGTGAGCCAAACATTACGATGACTATATTCAACTGCAACTGCATCGCGGCAATTTGCTATAATAACGAATGGTGGCAAAATATCCACATTAGTGTCGTTTACTTAATAGACCCGACATATTGATAAGTTAATATTAATAAATATGGTCGATTAAATTCTCTACGGCTACCAACTCAAGTTTTAATATCTCAAGGTTTTTTATGTCTGCTGACAGTCAGTTAATTACCGCACAAGAGTCTTACTCTGTTTGTTTGTCAGCAAGTTTGCCTGATACGCAGCAGCATGTTATTGAAGAGTTATTAGACTTATTGCCTACTGGTCATACGGGTAATATGGAGTTGGATGGCACGACAGGCTCCGCTCAACCGATTCTTAACATAAAAAGTTGGGTAGACGGGCGTGGACTTGCCTGTCCGATGCCACTGTTAAAAACCAAAGTGGCACTACGCGATGTAGCAGCTGGCGAGTCGTTATATGTGGTGGCAACCGACCCTAACTCGAAAGCGGATATCACCGCTTTTTGTCAGCAAAGCAAGCAAGCTAAAATGACGCCTAGTTTGGGATTAACGATGAGCGAAATGACCGACAAAGTACCGGTTGATGGTGATTCATCACAGCGTTTCGATACAATATATCACTTCATCATTACCAAAACTGATAGCAACTAAGCGTCGCTATCCTTTACAATTACAACAATAAAGATTTTTATCTGACTGTTTGTTTATCTATTTAACCAAGGTCAAGAATATGGCTACTACCGCTAATGATGCTGCGAAAACACGTAAAAAAGATGGCGCAGCGCCTGAAAAAAACGAAGCGCGCGATGCAGCCCTAAAAGCTGCTGCTGCACGTCCACCTTATGATGCGAGTGCATTTGAAGATACGAGCACTCGTGACTTAGTCCCAGCGATGCCAACGCATTTGTCAGCGCCTGGGGTCAATTTGGGCGCGTATATCAATACTGTGCATCAAATCCCTATTTTAACCCCGACGCAAGAGCAAGAGCTTGCCCATCGCTATTATGATGAAGGCGACGTGGAAGCCGCACGCTTGCTCGTTATGTCGCATTTGCGCTTTGTGATTCACATCGCGCGCAGTTATTCAGGCTATGGTTTACCACAAGCGGACTTAATCCAAGAAGGCAACTTGGGGTTAATGAAAGCCGTCAAGCGTTTTGATCCGAATAAAGGTGTGCGTTTGGTTTCTTTTGCAGTGCATTGGATCAAAGCTGAGATTCACGAATTTGTGATTCGTAACTGGCGCATTGTGAAAGTCGCGACCACCAAGGCGCATCGTAAGCTGTTCTTTAACTTACGCAGTCTTAAAAAGACCAATAACCAGCTCACCCTTGAAGAAGCAGATGCCATCGCCAATGACTTAAATGTCACCCGTAAGCAGGTGCTTGAGATGGAATCGCGTCTCACTTCTTATGATGCGTCATTTGAAGCGCAATCTAGCGATGATGACGATGGTCGTTATGCGCCGCAGCTGTTTTTAGAAGATGGCATCGATCCTGCTGAGATGGTGGAAGAATCAGATTGGGAAGAAAACAACTCATCGGCATTGATTGCGGCGATGGATACCCTCGATGATCGTTCACGCGATATCGTTGAGCAGCGCTGGCTGTCTGAGCAAAAATCAACCTTGCACGAATTGGCAGCGGTTTACTCTATCTCGGCTGAGCGCGTACGCCAAATCGAAAAAAATGCTATGGATAAAATCCGTGAGGCGATGACTATCGATAGTGTCATTTTACCCAATGACATTCAGTAAATCGTCCCCTATGCGCTATTACCGCTGCGCTATTGACAGGCTTGAATGATAATACGAGTTTTCGCATGGTAAATTGGATAGGTATTGCAGCGATCAATATGGCCATTGCTGTTGGCTTAGGCGCGTTTGGGGCACATGGCCTCAAAGGTATGGTCAGCACTCAGCAGCTTGAGTGGTGGCATACGGCAACACTCTATTGGTTTGTCCATGCCCTCGGTTTATTACTGGTTGGCATACTTGTCCGTCTAAATTATACGACTCAGACGAGTGCATGGTTGTTACAAGTTGGCGTCATTATATTTGCTGGTAGCCTATATGCGATGACATTGGGCGCACCGCGTTGGTTTGGCGCAATCACACCTATTGGTGGTGCTTTGATGATTGCAGGTTGGCTGTGGCTTGCTGTCTCAGCGTTTCGCTTGAGCAAGGTAGCCAGCTAAATATAATCAAAATATTCTAAAAACGCGACGGTACTGCTGATATCAATTTTTTGTAGCCTCTGTCTGCGCAGGCACAGCAAGCAAGAAAAATTGATATCAGCAATGAGTGATGTATCGATATTACCTTTCACTGACTACAGTAAAGTGATTAACAGCTGCGAAAAAGATAGATAATAATGATGTGACTGAACGATATGGTAAAAAAAGGAATTTTAACAATTAAGGAGTACATTTTATGAGTACCATTAGCGTTAATGGTAAACATCTACAGACCACCCATCAGACCGTGCAATTGGTTATCAATGAGCTAGGACTTAGCGAAGGTCGCTATGCGGTTGAAGTCGATGGAGATCTGATCCCAAAGAGCGAACTTGGTCAGCTACGTATCACTGAGGGGATGAATATTGAGGTGGTACAAGCAGTTGGTGGTGGCTAGCTATTCATTGGATAGCGACCTCCAAAATACTAATTGAGCAACATCAGTAGCTACGACAAGCAAAAACTTAGTAATAACATCCTATCTTTCGTTAAATGACGACGTAATAAGCAATAAAAAAGACCTCAACGTTAGATACGTTTGAGGTCTTTTTTATTGCTTATTACGTCGTTACTCAATCAATGGGCTATTTATATTATTTATTCATATAGTCGATTCAATTTAAAAGTAGTACAAGGCAACCGAGTGTAGATGTATATGTGATACTTCAAGCGAGGTTAACGCTGTAATACTTTTATAGTGGAATGACTATACTATTTATGGGTTTATTAGCCACTATATATTGAGCATCAATCATAATAAAACTAAACGGCTGGCACTACATCAGCGCTGCTGAGGTCTTCATAGCGTCCATCACGCCCTGCACCCTGAGTCTTTTTACGCTCCTGACGGGTTTTATATTTACGTACTTGTCTATCAAGCTTGTCTGCCATCTCATTAATGGCTTTATACATATCATCCTCAAGCGCTTGGACAAACATTTCTTGACCTGAGACTCGCATAATCGCTTCGGCTTTATGGCTCTTTTTACCACCATCACTTGCGCCGCTATTGTCTAGCGATAAGATCACTTTAATACTTTGTATCTGATCGAAGTGACGCTCTACTTTTTCAAGTTTTTCGCGAACCGCTTTGTCCATTGCATCGGTAACACTGATATGGTGACCACTGATAGAAACATTCATATTATTGTCCTTTTATTTATGACTTACAATCAACAGATGAGGTGGCATTCCTACCCTTTTCATCTTGCCTTACCAACGACCGCTACAAAATTCTCGGTATAAAGTTGACGTATCCTTATATTGCCAATTTAGTATCGCCATTTTTTTACCAAAAAAAAATTTGCGTCGTTTTTGTCCTTGGTATGACTCTAATTTGTCATGAAAACCTGATAGTAGCAAGATAGTAAATTGTAATTAAATGTAATAAAAACTGTTGTTTCTTGCAGGTTTCTATATAATCAAAAAATTTTATTTTTTATATTTATAATAAGGTATATTGAAATTTTCCTGACTTTGAGGATAAGTCATTGAATTATGACAATTAATATTTTTGTTTGCGCTGGGCAGATGAGCCAATATTCATAGCTTCACGATATTTGGCCACCGTTCGGCGGGCAATATCGATACCTTCAGAAAGCAGCTGATCTTTTATGCGATTGTCAGACAGCGGTTTTTTGGGGTCTTCATCCGCTATCAGCTTCTTAATCATCGCGCTGATAGCCGTCGAGGAAATGTCGCCATCGCTACTACTGACATGCGATGAAAAGAAATGCTTGAGTGAAAACAAGCCTTGCGGTGTCAAAATGCTTTTGCTAGTGGTCAAACGCGAGACGGTCGATTCGTGTAAATCAACCTCTTCAGCGATGACTTTTAGGATAAGCGGTTGCATGGCCGTCGCACCGTGCTGCAAAAACTCTTGCTGATAGCGCACGATACTGGTCGCTACCTTTAACAGGTTTTGATTGCGCTCTTCAATACTACGAATAAACAGCCGCGCATCGGTAAGATTTTCACGCAAATATTGATTGTCAGGGCTGTCATCGCCACGTTTGACCAAATTGGCATATTCTTGATTGACCCGTAGTTTTGGTAATGTCTCAGGGTTCAGTCGTACCTGCCAGCCATCTATCTGTGCAGTAGCATTGGCTCTGTTGCTATTATTGGTGCTCTGAGTATTGTGGCGACGGATAGGCGTAACCAGCACATCAGGAATGTCATAACTGGCAGGCGGTTGAGCGTAATCTGGCTGATTGCTTTGAAACAGCAAACCTGGCGAAGGGTTTAAGCCGCGCAGTAAATTAAGCGCAGGGGTAATGTGCTCAGGTGCCAACCCTGTCCGTTCAGTCAGCGCTTTGATATTATTACTGACTAAATGTTCACTGGCGGACAATAGCGCTTGCGCCTCTTTGAGATAGTCAGTATCAGCATCGAGCTTGACCAGCTGAATCGCTAGACACTCACTCAGATTGCGCGCACCGACGCCCAATGGATCGCACGATTGGATAACGCGCAGTACCGCCATGACCTCATCATGCTCAACGCGCTCCTCCCATTGATAAAAGCTTGCCATGGTCTCAAAGCTTTGTAACAGCTCATCAATATCAAGGCGCACAAAGCCCATATCATCCATCGAGTCCATCAGATATTCTGCAATCAGCATGTCCGTCTCCGAGAGACGCTTAAAGTTAAGCTGCCAACGCACATGATCCTGTATCGTGGCGCAGGTAGCACCTTGATAACGATCAAACTCATCATAATCTGATTTTGCTAAAGCACTAGAAGCACTGCCAGCACTAAAATGACTGGCATCAAAGCGGTCAGTATCAAAGTGACTATCGTCATCACTGTCTAACACTTGATAATCTGTCGCACCCTCATCGATACCTGACTGCTGTAGTTTATCGAAGCTATCCGCTGAACCATCACTGTAATCGCCCGTACTATCATCGTCATAGCTGGAAGTAGATGACGCGGTAAATGAATCAGCGCTAGCAGCTTGGTTCCAAGTATCGAGGGTTAATGGCTCGCTAAAGTCATCTACCATCGTATCGTTATTGCTCTCGTATTCGTCTTCCTCATCCTCGATACGTTCAAGCAGCGGATTACTATCCAGCTTGGCCTGAACCTCTTGTGCGAGCTCAAGACTAGAGAGCTGCAACAATTTAATGGCTTGCTGCATTTGCGGGGTGAGCTTTTGTGATGTACTTAGCGTGGTCGCCAATCCGAACGACATACTCATAGGTAGCTTATTACACTCCAATCGTGGTGATATAGTCTATAGTTAATTTACTCTAAATCAGATACGGCGTTAGGCTTGCTTAGTCCACTGTTTGTAGTACTTCCAATCGCCTGCTTTGTATCTAAATTATATTGAACCGACTATATGTTATGCTGATTAAGGTCGTGAGTTCATATTATCAGGTCATGACGATAGCATTTTTTGCCACAATTTTGCTATGATAATTTATACCCCATGCGCACGAGCTTTTAATACCTTTCTTATAAAAATACCGAGATACAGGTTTTACTGCCTGAATGAATCAAGATTTCAGCACATATAACCTGTTAATAATGACAAGCTTATTATGATAAGAAAGATGAGGTAAGCGCCTTGTCAGCTCAAGAATAACTGAGGAGCAAACTATGAATAATCCTATAAATAATACGCAATTCACCATTGCTGCGATCCAAATGAACAGTCAGCAAAACACGGATAACAACTTAGCGGATATAAAAGCTGCCATCATTGATGCCCGTGCCCAAGATGCTCAGCTGGTTGTGTTACCAGAAAACTGCTGCAGCATGGGTGAGCAGCTTGCCACTGCTGAGCAATTTGATGCGCTATCAGCGACGTTGGCGGATTACGCTCGTACCTACGGTATTTATGTGCTGGTCGGCTCTCTGCCCTGTGTTTATCGCCCAGATGGCATGGTCGTACCTGATGGTAGATTGCGTCAAGTCAGCCAGCTGTTCGCCCCTGATGGCAAAAGGGTAGCACGCTACGACAAAATTCATTTATTTACAGCGACGGTGGCGGATAAGCAAGGCAACTATAATGAAGCCGCCACGTTTGAGCCGGGCACACAGACTGTCATCGCACCGATTGAGGTAAATGATGCCGTGTATCAATTGGGGATGATGGTTTGCTTTGATTTGCGTTTCCCCGCCTTGGCGCAGCGTTTGCGGCAAGCGGGCGCTGACATATTGAGCGCGCCGTCAGCCTTTACTTATTTGACGGGGCAAGCACATTGGTCGCTATTGCTGCGTGCGCGTGCGCTAGACAGTCAATGTATGGTGATTGGCGCGGCACAAGGCGGTGACCATCTCTATAAAAATGGGAGTACGCGGCAGACGTGGGGACATACCGCCATCACCAATTATGACGGCACTATTATAAATAGTTATGATGATAGTGCACTGAGTAAGCAGGCTGTGATTGAAGAGGTTGCGGCTAAAGAACAGCAAAATTATGAAATCGTCTTGGCAACTTTTGATAAGTCTGCCCAAGCGCAAGGTCGGCAAAAGATGCCTATCTTTGACTGCCATCGTTTGGCTTAAGGATAGCGCTGGTTTGTTTACATAAGCTGCTTTAGGGTTTGAATGTCAGTCTTTAAACTTTACGTTGAGTCTTTATTATTCTGCGCATGAGTCGCGCGCGGATGGGCGCGATCATAGACTTGCGTAAGCTTAGCAAAATCCACATGGGTATAAATTTGTGTGGTGCTAATGTCGCTATGCCCAAGCATCTCTTGTACCGCACGCAAGTCGCCACTGCCCGACAGCATATGTGACGCAAAGCAATGCCTCAATAGATGCGGATACATATTTTGCGCAATGCCTGCCCGCGTTGCCGCGACCTTTAAGCGTTGTTGCACTGCTCGCGTTGACAAGCGTGTGCCCAATTTTTCACTGATAAATAATGCGGTGTCCATCTGCTCTACCCACAGGTTACGATGCGGTAGATAGCGCGTAATCGCTTCTGCTGCTTTGACGCCCAATGGTACTAGGCGCGTCTTATTGCCTTTACCTGTCACTCGTACCCGCAAATCAGACAAATCCACATCTGCCATATCTAGGGCAACCAACTCGCCGACACGCAGACCACTGCTATAAAGCAGTTCAAACATCGCTTTATCACGCAACCATAAGCGCGCTTGCTCCGGCGTATCAGGGATTTCTTGATCCAGTAGTTGCGTCAGTAAATCCACGTCAGCGATCGATGGTAGTGGTCGAGGACTGCGCTTAAGCTGATAGCCAGTCGTTGGATTGATACGTGCCAAATCCTCTTCGATCAGCCACCCATAAAAGTGGCGGATGGCGGACAGCTCTTGCTGGACACTAGCAAGTGCTAGCTTATCTTCATCGAGTCGTTGGCTGATATGCTGGGCAAGTTGACGCTTATCACAGCGCGTCCACGTCAAACGCTTGCCGCGTAAAAACAGCGCCAGTTGGTTCAGTCCCGCAAAATAAGCGGTCAATGTATGAGGTGAATGATTGCGCACTGACAAAGTGTTTAGCCAACGATGTACTGGCGCTAGTAATTCTCGTAATGCGGCGTCTGACTCGATAGTGGCGGCCAGCTCAGCGGATAGCCATGATTTTGACTTAGAATCTACTGTAGGCGCGGTCGTCATTGTCTATTAGACTTCTGGATTGGGCTTGATGCCCGCTTGCGCCATCAGACCATCTGGGCTAAATACGCCCTCGTAGACAAATGCCGTTGGCCCCGTCATCATGACCGAATAGCCCGGCTGCCATTTGATAATCATGCTACCGCCATAGAGCTGTGCGCGCACATCTTCGCCTTCATCGAGCCAGCCTTCACGGATACCGACCGCCACTGCCGCACATGCGCCAGTACCACAAGCTTGGGTCTCGCCGACACCGCGCTCATAGACACGTAGACGAATATGACGCTGGTTCATCACTTGCATGAAGCCGACATTGACACGGTCGGGAAATGCCGGATGTGACTCAATGGCTTTGCCCAAAGTTTCAACATCGGCATCGAGTACGTTGTCGACTTTTATAACGGCATGCGGGTTGCCCATATTGGCAACATAGAGCTGCACAGGCGTCCCATTAACGTCTAGGTGGTAAGCGTTTTGGATCTTGGTGGTGGCTCTTGGGGTAAATGGAATCTCGTTTGGCTCAAATTTCGGCTTGCCCATATCGACTTCTACCCAACCATAACGATCAGTGGTCAAAGAAATAATACCGCTCGCTGTCTCAACACGCAGACGCTGCTTAAATGACAGTTTACGTGCTTGTACAAAACGCGCAAAACAACGTGCGCCATTGCCACACTGCTCGACCTCGGTGCCATCAGTATTAAAAATACGATAACCAAAATCGACATCAGGGCGCATGGGCGGTTCAACCACGAGCAATTGATCGAAGCCAATGCCCAAATGACGATCACCCAACAACTGCACCAAATCCTTGGTTAATTCTAAGCGCTGGGTCACCAAATCGATGACCATAAAATCATTGCCCAGACCATGCATTTTTGTAAATTCTATGAGCATATCCTTGAGTCCTATCCTATTTTTATGTATGTGTTATATTAGCACGCTGTCAGATACAATCATAATTATCACCGCTATCAAATACTAAGTTATATTTATCCTTTAAAACCAATATCTTGGTAAAGCTCTGCCATAAAAAAACCCACTATCAGTACGATAGTGGGTTTTTTATATTCAAATGTCATGGTAGACCTAATAATGTTACTCGGCTTGCCACAGCGTTTCGTCTGCATATAACGCTTCAGTGGTTTCGCGTTTGCGAATCAGCTGATGGCGATCATTAGCCACCATGACCTCACTAGCACGCGGACGCGAATTATAATTGCTACTCATGGTAAAGCCATAAGCACCAGCGCCCGTTATCGCTAAAACGTCACCTGTAGCGAGCGACAACAAACGGTCTTTCGCTAAGAAATCCCCTGTCTCGCAGATAGCACCAACGATATCCCATGGCTGTGTACCGTCAGTGTCTAGACCATTCTGTGGTAACATTTCAGGAATCACTGCCATTTCAGCTTGGTATAAAGCTGGACGAATCAAATCGTTCATCGCGGCATCAACAATGGCAAAATTCTTATGCTCGGTTGGCTTTAATACGTCAACTGTAGTCAATAAGATACCGGCATTGGCCACAATACTACGACCCGGCTCAAAGAATACCGTCAGGCCAAGCGCGCTTAATTTAGGTAATAACGCCTCGGCAAACTCATCGATAGACACGGGCGTTTCATCAATATAACGCACCCCTAAGCCGCCGCCCAAATCGATATGGCGTAGCTCGATACCTTTGTCGCGCAGGCTATGCACCAGTTCAATAATTTTATCGAGCGCGGCAACAAATGGCTCAACCTCAGTCAACTGCGAGCCAATATGACAATCAATTCCGACGATATCGATATGCGATAATTCTGCCGCTTGTTGGTAGACAGCAGCCGCATCTTCATGGGCGATGCCGAATTTGTTGTCTTTTAATCCAGTTGAGATATACGGATGGGTGTTGGCATCGACATCTGGATTGACCCGTAGTGATATTGGCGCAGGTTTATCCAACTGCTGTGCGACGTCATTGATTAAGGTCAGCTCGCTAATAGACTCGACATTAAAGCAGCCAATACCTTGGGTCAGTGCATATTCGATATCACCGCGAGTTTTACCCACGCCGGAGAATACCACGCGTGCAGCTTTACCACCTGCTGCCAACACTCGCATCAGCTCACCACGCGAGACAATATCAAACCCTGCACCCGCTTGCGCTAGGATACCGAGCACGGCCAGATTAGAGTTGGCCTTAACCGCATAACAAACCTGATGCTTTAGACTAGAAAAGCTATCCGTATAGGCTTGATAGACATCTAATATCGCCTGTTTTGAGTAGACATAACAAGGCGTACCATAATGCTTGGCCAACGCTGCAACACTAACTTGCTCCATATATAAAGCGTCGTCGCGATAGTGCAGTGCTGGTAAGTGGGCAGTTAAAGCGTTAGGGTCGATATATAACCCTTGCTCAGTCTGGGTGGTGACTGACTCACCAATAGTAAAATCGGTTACGCCTGCGTGTTGCTCAGAATGACTCATATAAACATCTCTAATTTCATCAGGTTATCAAGGGTAAAGATTGTCGGTTGCGGCGAGCAAGAACGGCTCTTTGACAAACAATTTTTCTATAAAATTAATAATCGTTAATATCGGTACTCGGCTCAGGCAATACTTGCTGCTGTTCTAGGTAGCGCGTTTTTTGATAGTCATCATCATCGACACTAGCGAAGGCAGCGTCTTGTGGATTGCTGGTACTGTCGATTTTATCGGTACTCTCTTGCACGGTCTGGCTACTGGAGTCTACTAAATACAAATCGCCTTTTTGCCCGCAGCCTGATAAGCCCAACATCATGGTACTGCCAATAATGAAAGTATAGAAGACACGACGGCTACTGCTAACCAATACGTTAGCAGACTCAGGCTTGGAGAAATGGGGTTTAATAAACATAGAATAGATGACCTTTAACATTGCAATGGTGTGGAGGCGCTAAGAGCAAGCAGTATTAGGGCCTGTCTTCAATTCAATCGATAGTCATCTAAATGGGCTAAAAATGCCTAAATCTTGCCAAACATCGTCAAATAGCTGGTTAATATCCCGATATTATCTGCGCTATTTTTCTTGTTTGACGGCAATTTATCTCATTTTTATCACCATTTTTGAAATGAAGACACGCCCTAGTAAAAACCAAATTAAAAATCGAGCACCAAAACAGGAAGATACGACAAGGTTTTAATCATAGCATTATTCTATAAAGCTGTGCGCATAGTGGCTATTAATAATGACCATTCATAATGGCTATTCATAATGGCTATTCATGGTTGCTATTCATATTAATTGTGAATCACTCAAAAATTTATTAAGCGTTGGTATTATTTTGGATGTACTACATTACTTTTAGAACTATTACGAGAGCACCATTTTAGTTAGCAAATAGCGATTTGGCAGCTTTTTGACAAACTTTCTTACAATTTATATTGCTCATGGTTTTAGTGCTTTAGCAGCTATTAAACCCCAATGATACTCGGTGCACAGTTGTATTAATTACACGCTCAGTACTGAATTTAAACCTTATCGTGGTCGTGGTATAAGCACAAAAATATGTTACATTATAGCCCGACCTTGCAGCTGTGACGAGCGCGCTAGCAAGCGCCTCATCGACACTCGACAAGTATGGCCGTGCAAGAATGACCAAAATCAGCCCTATTTTTGTTTGACGGATGTCAGCATGAATATGGCTGGTTTTTGTTTATTTAACCCGTGTTAATCTATAATGATTCAACACTTATAAAATATAATCTAAGGATAGAGTATGAGCGCCAGCCTGACCACCACTTTTGATGATAAAAACTCTGACACATCAACCCTGACCAGTCCTACTTTAGTCCTTAATTGTGGCTCTTCTTCTATCAAATACGCATTGATTAGTGATGACAACTCTACTCGTATTACTGGTCTTGCCGAAAACTTAGGTCTGGATACTGCCCGTATCAAACACACCACTCTAAATGGCGAAAAACTCGAAATCTCTATCCCTGGTGGTCGTCATAAATTGGCGCTACAAAAAATCCTTGAGCTATTAGAGCAGTACCATTTCATCGCGGTCGGTCATCGCGTGGTACATGGTGGCCGTGAATACTCTGCAGCTGTGCGAGTCGACGAGCATGCACTCGCAGAAGTCAAACGCCTCAAGATACTGGCACCACTACACAACCCTGCCAATGCGTTGGGTATCGAAGCGGTACAAGCCATTTATCCTGATATGCCGCAAGTTGTGGTGTTTGATACCGCCTTTCACCAAACGATGCCGCCCGTTGCGTTTCGTTATGCCCTGCCAAAGTACCTGTACGAAGAACACAAAATCCGTCGTTATGGTTTTCATGGCACCTCTCATGCCTATGTCTCAGAGCGTACCAGCCAAATCACGGAGTCTAAAGGGCCACATGGTTGGCTAACAGCACATCTCGGTAATGGCTGCTCGGTGGCTGCCGTATACGATGGCAAGAGTCTCGATACCAGTATGGGTCTGACCCCACTCGAAGGTCTGATGATGGGTACGCGTAGCGGTGATGTCGATCCTAGCTTGCACATGCATCTAAAACGTCAACTCGGTATAAGCTTAGAAGAGACTGATAAAATGCTCAATAGTGACAGTGGTCTGCTGGGCATATCAGGCTTATCTAACGATCTACGTACTATCGAGCAAGCCGCTAGTGAAGGCCATAAAGACGCGCAACTTGCGATCGAGATGTTCTGCTACCGCGCTGGTAAATACCTTGCCAGCTTGAGCTGTGCGCTGCCGGAGTTTACTGGTATCGTCTTTACCGGTGGTATCGGTGAAAACTCAGTGACCACGCGTGCCAGCATCTTAGCAGTGATGCGTCATTTTGGTATCAAAATAGATGCGGACAAAAACGCGGATTTATCCCGTGGTAAAGAAGGCAGCTTCCATGCAGATGACAGTAGTATTGAGCTGTGGGTCGTACCAACGGATGAAGAATACCGTATCGCGCAAGAGACGCGTCAGGCCTTGAATTTGGTATAAGCCTATTTAGATATTATACTCAGCGTTTATCATTCTTGATGGTTATAAAAAAAATAGAATAAAACGCTCAGTATTTTTTATGCTGCCAATAATAAATCGAAGTCTAAAACAAAATAAATCGTAGGAAACCTTATGCAAACCATTTTACTTGTTCCCATCAGCCGCGGTATCGGTGTGACATCGGCTGCGCTTGGATTGATTCGGGCGTTTGACTATAACGGTATAAAAGCGGGCTTTATGAAGCCGTTTTTGCAAGATGACACCCTTGATAAACAACACAGCTTGGACAGCTCAAGTGCGTTGGCCATGCATGCCTTTGGTCTAAAGCCACCCAAATCTATCAGTCGTCAGCACGTCGAGCGCATGATCGGCGATGACAACCTCGATGATTTAATGGAAGAAGTCGTCGGCAATTATCATACGCTCGGCGATGATTACGATGTGGTCATCTGCGAAGGTTTGGTACCGACCACCGAGACCTCTTATGCCTCACAAATCAACCGAGCAATCGCTCATGCTTTGGATGCCAAGATTATATTTGTCAGTACCGCTGACATCAGCAAACCTGCCTATTTAGCAGACAAACTGGATGTGCACGCCCGTGAGTTCGGCGGTGTCATCGATTCGCGTACGTTAGGCGTGATTTTGATGCGTGTGCAAGATGTGCCCAACACTTTTGACAATCAACCTGTCGCCCCTGGGGAAGCGGTCGTCAGCTTAGACCATAACTTTATGCAAGAGGTTCAGCGCTTATCACCTTCTTTCAATACCGAAGCGTTTCGCCTCATCGGTGTTGTGCCCTTTAGTGACTCATTATCTGTGCCGCGTACATGGGATATTGCTACAGAGCTTGATGCCACATGGCTAAACATTGGGGAAGCCAAAACACGTCGTATCAACCGTATTAGCCTAACGGCGCGCTCAGTGTCGCGCGTCAATGAAGTCTTTAAGCGAGGCACCTTAATCGTGGTGCCGGGTGATCGTGATGACTTGCTATTGGCCGCTGGATTGGCCTGTATCAATGGGATTCCACTGGCAGGCTTGGTATTGACTGGCGGTATCACACCCAGCCCGACGGTTACAGAGCTTTGGCATTCAGCGCTCAAAACTGGCATCCCTGTCATGAGTGTCGAAAGCGACAGCTATGAGACAGTACAGAGCCTTGTACACATGAGCTCTGAGATTCCAAGCGATGATATTGATCGCGCTGAAGAAGTGGCTCGTTATGTGGCTGCGCACTTGGATCTAAGCTGGATTAAAGAATACTTTAGCCGCAATCATGAGCCGCGCTTGTCACCTTCTGCATTTCGCCATCAGCTGGTCAAAAAATCCCAGCAAGCCAAAAAACGCATCGTGCTACCAGAAGGTTCTGAGCCACGTACCGTAGAAGCTGCCTGCATCTGCCAAAGCCGTGGCATCGCTAACTGTGTACTGCTTGCCAAACGTAGCGATGTCGAGCAAGTCGCCAAAAACCGTGATTTGACGCTGCCTGAGGGTCTAGAAATCATCGACCCTGACAGCCTCGACATGAGCAAATATATCGCCGCCATCGTTGAGCGCCGCAAGGGTAAAACATCCGAAGATGTCGCTGCCGAATACCTAAAGGACACCGTGTACTTGGGTACCATTATGCTTCAGTTAGATGAAGTCGACGGTCTGGTTTCAGGCGCGATTCATACGACTGCCAATACGGTACGCCCAGCATTTCAGTTAATCAAAACCGCACCGCAGTATTCCTTAGTATCGTCAGTCTTTTTTATGCTATTGCCTGAGCAAGTGGTGGTCTACGGTGACTGTGCGATCAATCCTGATCCCAATGCTGAAGAGCTGGCAGAGATTGCTATCCAGTCGGCACAATCTGCCGCTGCTTTTGGTATCGATCCAAAAGTCGCGATGATCAGCTACTCGACTGGCTCATCAGGCACAGGGGCGGATGTCGAAAAAGTCGCCCGTGCAACTCAAATCGTCCGCGAGCGTGCGCCAAACCTAAAAGTCGACGGCCCACTACAGTACGACGCGGCCTCTGTCATGAGTGTCGGCAAGCAAAAAGCACCGGACTCACCTGTCGCTGGACAAGCCAATGTCTTTATTTTCCCAGATCTTAATACGGGCAACACGACTTATAAAGCGGTGCAACGTAGCGCCAACGTCATCAGTGTTGGGCCGATGCTACAAGGCTTGAATAAACCAGTAAACGATCTATCACGCGGTGCCTTGGTCGATGATATTATCTATACCATCGCGCTAACTGCTATCCAAGCCCATAGCGACTTAATTTAAGCGACTTAACTTAAGTGACTTGATTTAAGCGTCATACGGTTTTCTGATTAAAAGTTTAATGATTAGCAGTATATAACACCGCCGACTATCACTATGATGGTCGGCTTTTTATTGCCATTTTAATGACAGACGCTCCGTTGCCCACTACAATAGCGCTATAGTCAGGTCAATATAAAAAAGAGACAGTGTGACTGATATAAATTTTTTGTAGCCTCTGTCTGCGTAGGCACAGCAAGCAAGAAAAATTTGTACCAGTCACGCATTATAATGTCGTGTATCTATTTTATTTAGTATCGTCTATTTTTAATCCATCATAACGTTTTCTTACTGACCACTTGACCCATTTATTTATGCCAAACCTTACCAATGACTGCCTTGCAGAAAATACTGCCCCTGCCATTCGTGCCTATTTGGGTGGCTCATTTGACCCTGTACATAAGGGTCATCTGCAAATGGCGATATACGTCTACCAGCATTTATTGCCAATAGCGAAGCAGCAACAGCGCGCACTGCATGTGTCCTTATTACCCAATGCCCGCTCGCCTTTTAAAAATGAAAGCACCAATCCTAAGCACCGTCTGGCAATGTTAAAGCTCGCAACACTTAATACCCCATTACAGATTGATGAGCTGGAGTTATGGCAAGCACCGCCCGTCTATACCATCGATAGCGTCCGCACGTTACGGCAGCGCTATCCGCATGACAGCTTAATATTTATTATGGGGATGGACAGTGCACGGAGCTTAGATAAATGGAAAGACGGACTCAAGCTGAAGGATTATGTCGACCTCTGGGTTTTTAACCGTGGTGGCTTTTCTGACAGTGATGACCATCTTTTTGACATCAATACACATCTTGCTGATAAAAAATCAACGATGCAGACGTTAGCCAATCTAAAAAACCAGCTGCACGCCCAGTTACCTATTGAAATGCAAAACAAAACCACCGACTCTCCTGCTGAACTGGTCGCGCTATTTACACCCACGCCCACGCAAACTCAAGCAGACAGTGGCGTCTTGAAAAATCCTCATCAAGGTCACATTTATATAGACCCGCGTCCTATATCGGCCATATCGAGCACACAAATACGCCAGCAGCTACAACAACTGGGCAATCAACCAAATATAATGCCTTCAGCCGAAGCGCAAATCACATCTATCCCGTCAATAAATGATATCATTGGCAATACTGAATCCAATCCATTCGCTAAATGGCTAAATCCTGCTATTTATCAATATATTATTGCCCATCAGCTATATTCTGCTGCTCAATTCCGTTAAAATTGTCTTATCTTTGTTTTTTGCCTATTATATCTCTATACGTCACTGCCTCTATCTGGTCAGTGCGAGATGGCAAATTGACAATTAACCTATTTATTTTAATATTTACGATTCAAGAGATTAAATTTTATGACCAACACCATGACCGAAGAACGCTTAAAAGAATGCTTAACCGTTGTAGAAACTGCGCTAGACGATATGAAAGCGAAGAACATCACTGTAATGAACGTAGAAGATTTGACAGACGTGATGGAGCGCATCGTGATCGCTGACGGTACCTCTAAGCGCCATGTACGCGCAATGGCTGACAGCGTTGGTGCTGAAGCTAAGCAAGCGGGCTTTATGCCACTTGGCCGTGAAGGCGGTATCGATTCTGACTGGACGTTGATCGATTTGGGCGCTGTTGTCGTCCATATGATGACACCACAAGCTCGTGAGTTCTATGACTTAGAAGGCCTATGGTCATCACCTGAGCAGTTGGCTGAGCTGGTCGCTGTACCACGTGAAAAGAAAACTGCGGGTCGTCGTAACAAAAACAAATAAACCTGTTGATTACGATACTCGTGTAAAATTGAAAAATGTACCACTAAAAAGACCAGATGATTATTCTGGTCTTTTTTTATGTAAAAATAAGCGGTTCTGTTTCTAGTACACGCACTGATAAATATTCTGAAAATGGTTCACGATTAGGCTAAGATATCAGCAACCAGTCAGCATTACTGCCTCAAAAAACAACCAACCATCAGAGCGGCTTATGAGCACAGAACCGATGATATCTACGTTACCAGCAACGGCACAAAGCAAGCCAGACTTTAACCAAGACTTGCCACTACATATCGCCAACTTAATCTGTGTCCGCGCTGGCAAAGCCATGCCATTCACCCGTGAAGAAATGAGCGCCATCGATAAAGCGCCAATTAAAGCACCTGTTGCGGTCAACTTTATGGGCCTCGCCACTGATGAGCAAGCTGATCGCAAACATCATGGTGGCCCGCTAAAAGCTGTCCATCAACTGGCACCTGCGACTTATGAGAGGATCAATACAGAGTTTGGCCTAAAAGTGCGCGTCGGTACGCTGGGTGAAAACCTCACGACCGAAGCCGTCAACGGTCTACCGGAAATGACTGAGTCTACGGTTTGCATTGGTGACGTTTTTCAATATGGTGGACATTTTGAAAACGGACAAGATAATAGTAATAATGATAGTGTCCAGCTAAGCATCGTCCAACCGCGACGCCCCTGCTACAAAATCAATGACCAAATCGGACAGTTTACCAAAGTGCCGAATATCGCGGCATGGGTCAGCAAACAAGGTATCTCTGGCTGGTACTTCCAAGTCGTGCGTGATGGCATCATAGATGCTGATTTACCTGTGTATTTGGTTGAGCGCCCTTATCCGTTTGCAACACTTGAGACACTGTGGCAACTGGCCAATTCTAAAGAGAAATACAATACTGAAGTGATTGAGCCGTGGCTCGCGATTGAGTGTTTGGAAGAGAGTTGGAAAGTAGTGCTTAGGAAGAAAATTAAAGGTTAGAAAGATACTTTAAGTGAGTGAGAAGATGGATAAAAATGAAATAGACTGGTATGCAGATATCATCCCAGGTAAAAGTATTGCTGGTTTAGAAATTTCAAAATATAGCCATCAAGATATAAAAGCGCTTTTAAAGAAATCAGATAAGAATAATTTTCACATCAGAGATAATAGTGACAGCTTCGACATCTATAGTAGTGATAGCGTCGATGCTATTGATACGGATTTGTTGATGAGACTATCTTTCAATGAACAAATGACATTGAACTCTATCATGGTGTATATCACAAGAAAGCCAAGTCAATACCAAGGCAAGATATATGGAAAATACGGTCTTGGTGACAGGCTAATCAACATCTCTGAATTTGGTTCATTAGAAAGAACAGCTACAGGTGAAGAGTTTCTATTAATCAATAGTGACAATAAATATGGTCTCGAAGTCGCAAACGGTTTAGATGTTTCTCTACAAGAAGACCCAAACCAAAACATCGCTATAATTAACGTTCATGAATTTTTTTAAGTAAACCTATATATTAATAGATTAGTGCATGTTCAATTAATATCTTAGCATCTCCCAAACAGAGCATTTCATGGTAAAAAACATATTTTTAGCATTTGGCCTAACACTACCCCTAATTGGCTGCGTCACCACGACCTCTCCAGTAGCGACCACCGAAAGCTACATCGTGGACAGTAAAACCTACCAAGCCACTGGCAAAAGCGAACGCATCAAAACCATCGTGCTGCACTATACGGTTTCAGACAATGACCGATCTATCAAAACACTGACCGCAGGCAAGGTCAGCGCACACTATTTGGTCTTGGATAATGACGATGATAAAATCTATAATCTAGTACCAGAAAACGAGCGCGCGTGGCATGCGGGTGATGGTGGCTTTGCAGGACGGACGATATTAAACGATACCTCTATCGGCATAGAAATCGTCAATGCAGGAATTGCGCCTGAGTATCAAAATGCGCTAAAAGACGGCAAGCTGGCATATCATCCTTATGACCATTATGTCACTTTTGACGAGTTGCAGATTAAAAAGGTCGCAGAGCTAGTACAAGATATCACCACCAGATATGGCATCTCACCAAAGAATATCATCGGTCATTCTGATATGGCACCCTCGCGAAAGATAGACCCCGGTGCCAAGTTCCCTTGGCAGCAGCTGTATAAGCAATATGGTATCGGCGCTTGGTATGATGATGCTGATAAATTTGCTTTTATGGATGCAGAAGCGTTTTCAGCGGCAACGATACCTGAGCTTAAGCAGCAATTTCGAGACTATGGCTACCAAATCAATAAGAATGATGAATGGGACAAACCCAGCCGCGATGTCATCTATGCCTTTCAGCTGCACTTTCGACCCCGTAACCCAACAGGAACGGTAGACTTAGAGACTTATGCTATTTTAAAGGCATTGAATAAGAAGTATGCTGATACCAACGATTTTTATTAACCCTTTTATGTCATCAATAATAAACGAGCTGTACAAGGAATTTTATGAGCACATTGTTTAGCGTAAATTTGAATAAATTGGCTTTAATCCGTAACTCTCGCGGTACTGACTACCCTAACCTGTTGACCTTTGTGAAAAAGCTGATTGACCTAGGTGTCAAAGGCTTTACCGTACACCCGAGACCCGATGAGCGTCATATCAGATACCAAGATGTCTATGATATCAGTGCATTCTTAAAGGACTATCCGGAGATTGAGTTCAATATCGAAGGCAATCCGAATGAGCAGTTCTTAAAGATTATCCGTGAGGTAAAGCCGCATCAATGTACGCTCGTGCCAGACAGTGACGATCAGCTGACCTCTGATCATGGCTTTGATATCATCACACATCATGAGTTTTTATCCACGTTAAGCAAAGAGCTGCAAGCATTCGGTACGCGCTGTGCGGTGTTCATCGACCCTGATATCGAACAAATCAAAGCGGTCATCGAGAGCGATGTACAGACAATCGAGATGTATACCGAAGAATGGGCGCGCGCTTATAAAGGCGACCAGTTCGATGAGGTCAAGCAACGTTTTAGCGACTGTATCACCCTAGCCAATCAAAACGGTATCCGAGTCAATGCGGGTCATGATTTGAATTTGGATAATTTGGCTGATCTGCTCGCGCTTAGTGATATCGCTGAAGTGTCGATTGGTCATGCCTTTACGATTGAATCATTGGAACAAGGCATGGATAATGTCGTGCGTCAGTATTTAGCAATTTGTGGCTAGTCCATACTAATAAGCAAATAGTCTATTCACTTTACACTCGATGCGGTGATGCTGGGATATATTTTATGCAGCCTCTGTCAGCGTAGACACAGCAAGCAAGTAAAATTTATACCAGTAGCACGGCAATATTGGCGTATCAATTTTATTTTAAAATGACTACAGTTTGGTTCTATCAGCAGTCCTAATATCTGCATTATCAATACAAACGCTAATAATATTAAAAAAGGAATCTTTATGTATCAAGACTTTCAGAAACACCTACAACAAGAAATCAGTGACATACGCGCGGCAGGACTGTATAAAAACGAGCGCGTGATCACCTCTCCGCAAGATGCGCTAATCAAGATCGCGGATGGTCGTGAAATGCTTAACTTCTGTGCCAATAATTATCTTGGATTGTCTGATCACCCTGAGATTAAAAAGGCGGCTATCGAAGCCATTGAAAACTCAGGTTATGGCATGTCATCGGTGCGGTTTATCTGTGGGACGCAGGATTTGCATAAGCAATTAGAAGCAGCGATTTCTAAGTTTTTTAATACCGAAGATACGATTCTTTATGCGGCCTGTTTCGATGCCAATGGTGGTGCTTTTGAGCCACTGCTGACCAGTGAAGATGCCATTATTTCTGATTCGTTAAATCATGCCTCAATCATCGACGGTGTACGCCTGTGTAAAGCGGCGCGCTATCGTTATGCCAATGCGGATATGCAAGATTTAGAGACGCAATTACAAGCGGCGCAAACACAGCGTTTTCGCTTAATTGTCACCGATGGTGTGTTTTCGATGGATGGTAATGTCGCGCCAATGGATGAGATTTATGCGTTGGCACAAAAATATGATGCCATGGTGATGATTGATGAGTCGCATTCAGCAGGCGTGGTCGGTCACACTGGTGGCGGCGTGACTGAATTGTTTAATCTGCGTGGTGATATTGAGCTGATCACTGGTACTTTAGGCAAAGCCTTTGGCGGTGCGATTGGCGGCTTTACCACGGGTAAAAAAGAAATTATTGAGATGTTGCGTCAACGCTCACGCCCGTATCTGTTTTCCAACTCCATTCCTCCCATGGTGGCTGCCGCTGGGGTAAAAGCGTTTGAGATGCTCTCGCAAGACAATACCCTACAAGACCAATTGCATGAAAATACCGCCTATTTTGTGAAGAAAATGCAAGATGCAGGCTTCGATATCAAGCCCACTGCATCGGCAATTTGTGCGGTTATGCTTTATGACGCCAACGTCTCCCAGCAAATGGCAAACGCACTGCTTGAAGAAGGCATTTATGTGATTGGCTTCTTCTATCCTGTCGTACCCAAAAATGAAGCTCGCATCCGTGTCCAACTCTCTGCTGCCCATACTCGCGAGCAGCTAGACAAGTGTATCACTGCCTTTATTAAAGTCGCCAAGCAAATGAAAGTGATTGATTAAGCGTCGTTCGGTATTTGTTCGGTATTCACTCGCTAGATTCAACCATTAAGTACAACACCGTTAAATAAGAGAAAAGTATGAAAGCACTGGTCAAAGCCCATGCCAAAAAAGGCATCTGGATGCAAGACATGCCAGAACCTACGGTTGGCATCAATGACGTTAAAATTAAAATTAAAAAAACTGCCATTTGTGGGACAGATTTGCACATTTATAAATGGGATGAGTGGTCAGAAAGAACCATCAAGACGCCGATGATCATCGGACATGAATACGTCGGTATCATTAGCGAAATGGGTGATGGCGTGAAGCACTTTGAAGTGGGTGATCGAGTCACTGGCGAAGGACATATCGCTTGTGGGCATTGCCGTAACTGCCGCCGTGGCAAGCTGCATGTGTGTGAAAACACCATCGGCGTGGGCGTCGACCGCGATGGCGCGTTTGCCGAATATTTGGTGATACCTGCCGATAATGTCATCAAGCTCGATGAGCGTATCAGCGATGAGATGGCAGCCATTATGGATCCCTTTGGCAATGCCACGCATACTGCCCTTTCATTTCCTGTCCTTGGTGAGGATGTACTGATTACGGGTGCGGGACTGATTGGTTCTATGGCAACGGCGATTTGCCGCTTCGCAGGGGCACGTAATATCGTGGTCAGTGATATCAGCGATTATCGCCTAGAGCTTGCCAAAAAAATGGGCGCGACGATGACCATCAACCCAGCCAAGGGTGAAACCATCGAAGGTGCCATTGCTGAATTAAAAATGCATGGCTTTGATATTGGACTTGAGATGTCAGGCTCGCCTCAGGCCTTTGATTCGATGATTAGTAATATGTATAACGGCTCTAAAATTGCGCTCTTGGGTATTTTGCCTAACACCACCACGGTGGATTGGAGCAAGATTATCTTCAAGGCGTTAACCCTAAAAGGTATTTATGGCCGTGAGATGTGGGAGACGTGGTATCAGATGGAGCAAATGCTGATTAGCGGTATTGATCTATCGCCAATCATTACCCATCGCATGCACATTGATGACTTCCAAGAAGGCTTTGATATCATGGAAAGTGGGCAATGCGGTAAGGTGATTTTAAGCTGGGATTGATTTTGGTGATTCAGCATTTGAGGAATCGTGGTTAGCTTTTACATTATCACGACTGATAGAACGGCACTGATTTCAGTGCCGTTTTTTTGGATATTAAAAAGTAATAAGAGAGAGCCAAGCAAGATCAGGAAAAAGAACAAGCGTCTGAGCCGCTTTCTGCTTATGATGCTTGTGTGCTAAAGGAAAGTGCTAAGATTCATGAATTGATTGCTGAGGCTAGGAGAGATAGTAAATAGCATGATTTGGATAATTAAGTAGATCAGAAAAAATTTAGTTTATTACAGTATTTTTATTTTTTACTACATCTAATGATGTTATAATTTATAAAAATTACATGGATGAAGCTAATATGTATCAGGTACCACAGTATGAAATATTCAGTGACCTAGACAGTCGCAACACAGATGGCGAGCTTATAAACAATAGCGAAGCTGTAGAAATCTTGAAGAATAAATTCGGTTTCACTCCTCAAGTTATTTTCGACGCTATTCAAAAAGCTGATCAAAATTTCAATATGAAAACTAAGGTGAACTGCGCAAGCGGTATAGCACGCTGGGGCGATATTGGGGAAAATATAGCCTTACAATTAATTTCCAATGAAATTGAATTTAACCGAGATCAAGGACAACCTACCTTAACTATCCTTAATAACAATATTCAAATTATTATTATGTCTAGTAATGATGCTCTGGGTAATATGAATTTACCGATCTCATCTAACTGTTCAAAAGGCATTGAAACAAAGCATAAAATTGATGTAAATAAATATAGAAATATGACTAATAAGAAGTTAGAAACTTGGGTTCTATATTATCCGTCAAGAAAGCATGATATCTATCAAGATGATGTCCCAAATCTTATCTATGAGCTTGCAAGACCCATGTCTTATATAGAGATGGAAGATGGAAAAATATTTCCAACTGACCATGATTGTAGATTAATGTTTTCTTCAGATTCGGAAGGTGAAGTTCAGTCATATATGAGTGAGTTTGCTGATGACTCAGTGAATGAGGACTCGTTTGAAATTGGGTATAAAAATGCGAGTAATGAAGAGTAATTTTGAATTCAACAAGCACCGTTTGAAAATAGCAAAGAATTTAAAGGGTAAAACTAACAAAGATTTAGCGAAGATTTTGTCATGTACTGAAGTTACAATCTCAAACTATTTGAACGAAAATAAACCTTCAGTACCTGATTTCGAAAAAGTAGTTAAATTAAGTGAGTCGTTAAACCTACCTTTTGACTTCTTTAACTCCACTTTCAAAGCACAAGTAGTAGATGAGCAAATTTTCTTTCGCTCATATAGTCGCATAAAAGCTCAGTACAGGAATTCTGCGATTGCTTACAGTGAGTTTGCAATTCAAACCTTAGAGTATTTTGATAAGACAATCTCTAACCTTCCCGTTTTCCAAGGGTTTGATATTGATACATTAGTTAATGAGCCTGAGAAAACTGCTTTGACACTCCGTGGTGAGTGGCAATTGGGCGTATTACCAATTAAAAATATTATTGCTTTACTCGAATCACATGGTATAGCAGTATTCCGTTTACCAATGGAAGTAAAAGAAGTTGATGCCTTTTCTTTTTATCACGATGGACGACCTATAGTTTTTTTGAATACTGCGAAATCAGCAGAGAGAATGCGTTTCGATGCTGCCCATGAGCTTGGGCACTTGGTACTTCATAGTGATGATAAAAATGTACTTGAAAATATGAAGGACAAGGAGCATGAAGCTGATAAGTTTGCATCTAGCTTTTTAATGCCAAAAGAAGCATTTATCGCTATGGCTCCCAATAATTTAAGTTTAGCGAATCTAATAAGCTATAAAAAATATTGGAAGGTATCACTTGCAGCAATTAATTATAACCTTCATGAACATAAGTTATTGACTGATTGGCCTTATCGTTCTAATTGCGTTGAATTTAGTAAGCGAGGCTATAATAAGTCAGAACCTGAACCTATCGAACGTGAAAAACCTATTCTATTGAATAAAATCATTAAGGTTCTTTTAGAAAAAGAAGGTAGGAGTTTTTATGAGAATATTGATTTTGGCTATCAAATTCTAGATGATATAACGTTCAATTTGATTGGTGAAAATACTAAGCCTAGATTGCGTCTACTATAAAATCACTTGGAAGATATTATGGAACTTGAATATGAAGACTATATAGTTGTTTTTGATGAAGTTAAAAATATGGCATATCAATATTTTAATTATCACTCTGACATTCAATCACATTATAAATTTCCGGTTAATATAGAATTTAGTATTGATGATTTAGAACATCAATCTATAGCTCTATCTAATAGAAAAAGCGAGGGTAATTATTTGGTTAAAATTTCAGCAGGTATGTTGAAAGAACTATGGTTTCTAGCTAATAAATTATCGAAAGATACAAATTTCTTATCCTTAGTGAAAACCTCAGAGAATAGTCAAAAAGCTATTAGGAACTACCTTTTTTATTTTTATGTAGATTTAATTATATGTCATGAATGGTCACATATATTTTGTGGACATCTAGATTTTATAGAAGATTGTTTTCTGAAAGGAGTCAAAATCTTATCCGATGATGAATTCGGAATAAATAAAATTTTGGAGTTAGAAGCAGATTCAAAAGCAGTTACATTAGTTTTAGCTAGACTTGCGGAAAATTATAATAATATTAGTAGTGATATCTATGGAACTAAAACCAGTCATAGTTTAGAAAGAACATGGGAAATATTTGTTTATTCTACTTTATCTTTATTTGATTACTGGGAGTCTAAATCTAATAAGATTAGTGAATCTCATCCTCCAATTCCCTATAGAGTATTTACAAGTATCATGTTTGTTTCTGGTGAAGTTTCAGACAATCAAGGTATCAGAAATCAATTACCTTTCATTGGTAGAAACGAAGATGAAATAAACGCATCTTTCATGAAAATTTTAATTAAATTTTATATAGAGTATAAAAATCAGGATATTGAAAATATTTCAACTGAACTAGTAAAAGCATTCAAACACTGTTCAAAAATAGGAAAAGGTATTGAAGAGCTTAATTTAAATGATTACAGGTTAATTAAAGCTAAATGGACTTAAGAGTATAATTAACACTTATTTGATATGAAACTATGACAGTTACTTGTGTAAAAAATTTAGGATTAATAACTAAAAAAAGGTGAGCCGAAGCTCACCTTTTTTATGTCTAAAACTATAGCTTAGAACAAATTATCTTATATCTTAACGCAACCAAGCACGAGCATTACGGAACATACGCATCCACGCACCGTCTTCATCCCACTCTTCTGGTTTCCAGCTGTGGTTATAGGCTTTTAGGTTACGCTCAGGATGCGGCATCATGATAGTGACGCGACCATCAGTGCTACACAGACCCGTGACACCGCCGACAGAACCGTTTGGATTGAGCGGATAGGTCTCAGTTGGATGACCTTGGCTATCGACGTAACGCATCGCAAGCTGACCGTGTTTTGCCATACCGTCGATTTCGTTATTATCTAGTGTGGCATAGCCTTCACCATGCGCCACAGCGATTGGCAAGATGCTGTCTTGCATACCTTTGAACAAGATAGACTTGGTACGCTCGATTTTCACATTGACCGTACGTGCTTCAAAACGAGCTGACTGGTTGGCGATGAAGCGTGGGAAGTTATCCGCACCTGGGATGAGGTCTTTTAACTGAGCCATCATCTGACAACCGTTACAGACACCTAGTGAAAAGGTATCAGGACGGGCAAAGAAGCGGACAAACTGCATGCGAAGCTCGTCATGGAACAAGATAGAGTTCGCCCAGCCAGAGCCAGCGCCCAGTACATCACCATAACTAAAGCCACCACAAGCGACCAGACCGTCGAAGTCACGTAGATTGATACGACCACTCAGTAGATCGCTCATGTGTACATCGACCGCTTCAAAGCCAGCTTGCGTAAAGCCTGCTGCCATTTCCGTCTGACCGTTGACGCCTTGCTCACGCAAGATAGCAACTCTTGGTTTATTCTCACGACTGTTGAGGTAAGGCTCTTCAACTTTTTGATTGAGATCAAAGTTTGGTGCAGCGATTAGACCTTTATGGCTCGCATCAGCAATCAAGTCATACTCTTGCTGTACGCACGCTGGATTGTCACGGCGACGCGCGATTTGATAGCTGACCTTAGTCCACGCTTGCTGCAATTCAGTACGGCTAAAGCTAAGAGTGTCATCACCCATAAGCGTTGGCGTTTGGATAAGTAAGCTGTCTTCTTCCGAGCTTTGACCAACGAGGCTTAGCATATCAGCAATGTTAAACTCTTCTGCCAATTGCATGAGAGCAGCGACGTTTTCTGGTAATACTTGGATGACTGCACCCAGCTCTTCACTGAACAGCTGACCGAGTAAGTTATCATCGGTCAATGACAGCTTGATGCCTTGACGGCTGGTGAACTGCATCTCAGCGATGGTCGCTAGTAGACCGCCATCACCGATATCGTGATAGGCACTGATGACACCTTGCGCGTTGCCCGCTTGGACAAAGTTAAAGAAGTCGACCAAGTCGCTTGGCTGCGCCAAATCTGGGCAATCGTTACCCAATTGGCTCAGCGTTTGCGCAAGGATTGAACCGCCTAGACGTAGCTTGCCTTTAGACAAGTCAATACGGTAGAACGCGCTGTCACCATTGATTAGCTCAGGCGTTAACGTTTTTGCGACGTCAACCACAGGGGCAAAGGCGGTAATCACCAAGCTCATTGGCGACACGACTGATTTATCCGTCTCACCTGCTTCACCGCTGTCAGTCCAGTTGGCACGCATCGATAGCGAGTCTTTACCAACTGGAATCGCGATACCCAATGCTGGGCATAGCTCTTCGCCGACTGTATATACAGCGTCAAACAATGCTGCATCTTCGGCATCATCACCGCAAGCCGCCATCCAGTTAGCTGACATCGTAATATCAGACAACTGAGCAATGCGCGCACCAGCGATGTTAGTAATCGCTTCACCAATGGCAAGGCGTGCTGAGGCTTGTGGGCTGATTAGGGCAACTGGTGTACGCTCACCGATACTCATGGCTTCGCCGCTCATCACCTGACCATCTAGCGCGATTAAGCCTGATGCCGTCACAGCACAATCCGATACTGGCACTTGATAGCGACCAACATACTGGTCACGCACGACCATACCCGTGATAGAACGGTCACCAATGCTAATCAAGAATGATTTGCTAGCCACGGTTGGGTGACGTAATACATCAGTAATAGACTCGGCTAAATTGACGTTGCCTAAATCTAATGCAGGTAAGCTCGTGTCATGACGCTCAAAGCTGCGCTTCATCTTTGGCGTGCCACCGAGCAATACTTGCATCGGCATATCAACAGGCTGCTCAGCGAGCAATGTATCGTCAACGACCAGCTGACGCACATCAGTGGCTGTTCCCAAGATAGCATACGGGCAACGCTCACGCGCGCAGATGGCATTGAATTGGGCTTCGCTTTCTGGACGAATCGCGAGGACATAACGCTCTTGCGCTTCGTTTGACCAGATGGCCATTGGTGACATTCCAGCTTCTAACGATGGAATTTTACGCAGGTTTAGTACCGCGCCCATCTCATGGTCATTGACCAGCTCTGGCATCGCGTTAGAGATACCGCCCGCGCCCACATCATGCAATGACACGATAGGGTTGCCGTCTTTGCCATTATTGCTCGCATCGACATCATTACCCGCTAGTGCCCAGCAGCGATCCATCACTTCTTGGCAACGACGCTCCATTTCAGCATTGTCACGCTGAACTGAGGCAAAATCCAAACCTTCATCAAGTGAACCACTATCAACAGAAGACGCTGCACCACCGCCTAGACCAATCTGCATCGCAGGGCCACCAAGGACGATTAATAAATCACCTTGTTGAATGGCATTTTTTTCAATGAGGTTGCGTTTAATATTGCCATAACCACCTGCCAGCATAATTGGCTTATGATAGCCGCGCATCTCGCTGCCGTCTTTTGCCGCTGAGGTATCAAGCTGAAAACTACGGAAATAACCGCATAGATTAGGACGACCAAACTCGTTTGAGAAGTTGGCTGAACCGAGTGGTGCTTCAGTCATAATCTCAAGACTGGTTGCCATACGATCTGGGGTGCCATAAGCCTGAGTACTCAATTGACCTGACTGTTCCCACTTCTCAGCAAGTTCTGGGATATGTAGATGTGATACGTGGAAGCCTGTCAGACCTGCTTTTGGCTTACCGCCACGACCTGTTGCGCCTTCATCACGGATCTCACCACCAGCACCTGTCGCTGCACCTGCATACGGGGCGATAGCCGTTGGATGGTTATGCGTTTCAACTTTCATCAGAATGTCGATTGCTTCTTGATGGAAGTCATAAGGATGGGCAGAGTTTGCGTCCATCGCGTCAGTCGGAATCGGGTAGAAACGCATACCTTCAGACCCTGCCATCACCGCAGCGTTGTCTTTATAGGCAGATAAGATACCTTGTGGATTCGACTGGTAAGTATTTTTAATCATTTGGAACAGTGACTTTGGCTGTACTTCGCCATCCACTGTCCACTCAGCATTGAAAATCTTATGACGGCAATGCTCTGAGTTTGCCTGTGCAAACATCATCAGCTCAACGTCAGTTGGATTGCGCTTTAGCTCATTGACATACGCATTCATTAAATAGTCAATGTCTTCACTTGATAATGCAAAACCAAACTGGGTATTGGCAGACTCTAATGCTGACTGACCTTGTCCGATGACATCGATATGATTCAATGATGCTGGCTGCTCATCATCAAACAATTTTTTCAAATCATTCAAATCATAGACCAAGCTCTGCGTCATACGGTCAAACAATAATTGCTCAGCGTCTACTGGTAGTTTTTTGCCTGCGTCACCATCAATTGTTAACGTATAAACAACGACACGCTCAACACGATTGATTTCAATTTCACAGTTATTAAAAATATCAGTCGCTTTACTTGCCCATGGCGAAATCGTGCCAAAACGTGGACCAACGATGACTTGTATTTGATTAGCTTGTGGGTCAGTCAGCACTGTCGCACTGTCAACAGCGAGTAGGTCTAACGCCTTTTTATGTTCATCACCTTCGAGCTTGCGTGATAGCACATACACTTGCTGGGTACTTATTTGACTGACATTGAGCTCGGTTTTTTGCTGGAACTGACTGATGAGTTGCTGCGTCTGAAAATCGGTAAGAAACGGTTGTCCGGCGATGGTCATCATAAAGGCATAATCCGTAAGATCAAGGCATCTCTGCCATGCTAAGTAAATGGTCTGCGTATTATAACAAGAAGCCCTGTAATAAGCAGGTCTAAACCAAGATAAATTGCTGATAGGTTGCGCTCTGCTGCTATCAGATATTTGCAGAATAGCGAGCTTACGCTGACCTCTAGTCGCTACCCTGTTAACTTTGAACTAGATAATCAGACAGCAAAAATACACAGCGTCACAATTTTTACCTAACCCTCATACTCCTTACAAACACTCACATCGCATTACTGGTCGCCTATATAAATGTATGGGTACAACTCGGTATTCTAGTTCCAGTTGTTGGGACGATGATCGTTTTCACTATGTCGAAAGCATCTAGCCAGAATAAAAATTACTAATATATAAACAACCAATTATTTAATCACTATTATTATTTAATCACTATAAAGAAAAGGATATTTCCTATGAGTAGACAAGACCATATCGATAAAGTACAAGCTTTGGTAAAAGAAGTGAAATTTGCCATGATGACGACTCGCACTCACGAAGGCCATTTACATGCCTGCCCAATGACAACGAGCGAGACAAGCATTGGCGCAAAAGAGATTTGGTTCATCGGTGATAAGAGCACTGAAACCGTCAGCGACATCCAGAAAGACCCACAAGTGAACTTGGCCTATGTCAGCCAAGATGCAAAAGACTATGTCTCAATCAACGGCAAAGCCGAGCTAGTTGAAGACCAAGAGAAACTCGATGAGCTATGGTCACCAATTTATAATGCGTTCTACGAGCAAGGTAAAGAAGATCCAAACGTACAGCTAATCAAAGTCGTACCACATGGTGCCGAATACTGGCTCAGCGGTAGTTCAGTCGTCAATATGTTTAAGATGACAACTGCTGCAGTAATGGACGGTAAAAAAGCGACTAACTTGGGTGAGAACAACTCAGTGACGCTATAAGAAATAGTTATCTAAAAGAAAATAGCAAAAACAAAAACGCCAGTGGCTAATGCGACTGGCGTTTTTTGTTGTCTAACATTTATGTTTTTGATACTAAGGTTATGAACTTAACCGCTTTGCTTTAGGTATGGCCAAGCGGCTTTTAAATAAATCATCATAGACCACAACGTCAGTATCACAGCAGCGACCATCAATACATAGCCAATCATTTCGAGCGATTCCCAGTTGAGCAGTAACACCGTGATAGCTACCATCTGAAAGGTCGTTTTTAGCTTGCCGACATAGGACACGGCGACACTGGTACTTTTACCCAATTCCGCCATCCACTCACGCAGCGCTGACACCGCGATTTCACGCGAGATAATCACAATCGCTGCTATCGCCATAATGATGTTGGGATGCCACTGAACCAATATAATCAACGCAGCGGCGACCATGAGCTTGTCCGCAACGGGATCTAAAAAACGCCCAAACGCCGACATAACATTGAGCTTCCGCGCAAAGTAGCCATCCAACCAGTCGGTAATCGCCGCGATAATAAACACGCCAGTCAGTAACAAGTGCCGCAATAAGCTGTCGCTGAATTCACTCATGCCAACTCGGGCAATCACGTTATCTGAAATGGCTGGCATCCCGATACCCATGGCTGGTGGCCAATAGGCAATCGCCACAAACAGCGGAATCATTAGGATACGCGCGATAGTAAGGTTATTGGGCAAGTTAAAAATACTTTTGGTATTTTGCGTACTTGACGGCTCCTGCGTATGCACTTGCGTATTCTCAGTCATGGCAAACCCAGTTTAATAGAGACATAATAATGGCGGATAGCTTAGCATTTTTCCAGCACGTCGTCATGCCATCTCTTGATGTATTGTTTTACTGCTCGTACTCAAAGACAGCCATTACTTTTATCTCAATACATCAATCTTGACTATCCACTGCTGAAATAGTGATAGCGCTATCTATTTTATAACACAATCACACGTCGTAAACACATGCAATTTGCTAAACCAAATCCCTCATTCAGCAATAATTGCTCAACGCATAGCAAGGGATGAGAATATCGAGAAACGTAATGTCATGTAACTAAAATAACCAAATGAGAATTATTTGCGCTATGATAGCGAAGGTAATAAAACAGTTGTACACTTAAATTTGTAAGCAAATATATATACCCATTGAATTCTCCATTATTACCCTAACCTTAGTTAAACAATAGCAAAGAAAACCAATAATAATAAGTCATCATCACTGCCCTGTAGTCAATCTACACGATCAGTTTTCCTCAGCCCACAGCACCTCCTCTGTGGGCTCTTTTTTTGTCTGTAAATTCTTGATATAGCCAAAAAGGCTATGAATAACGTCGTTACGTTGGCTTTTCAACTTTTACTTTTTAACTTCAAAAGGTGCTGAGAATTGTAAAATGGAGAAGCAAGCAAGACGATTGAAAGCACGGCAAATAGTAGGCTAAATGAGCCTGACACCGTATTTAATTGATATAGAATTGATGATATCCTGCTTATTTATGGTGTGAATTGTTTGATTGCCTGAACCGTTTCTACTGCCACTTGATAGCAACTTTCTATATTGCCCTGTCCGCACCAGTCACCACTGACAATCCATTGATGTTGTGGATCGACCAAGATACCCAGTGCCTCGTTATTATCGACAATCGTTGCTGCATAACGCCAGCGATGGCAGTCTACTTGGCTTGGAGCACTATCTTTTTCCCAATGCAGCGCGTGCTGCGCGGCTTGCAATAACTGCTCTGTTATTGTGTCGATGTCGTCATCAACGTGTGTCTCTGACCAGTCGTTACGTGCATGGATCGTGACACTGGGCAGCAGATCATTATGAGCAGGCTTTTGATGCTCGATGAATATTCTGTCTAATGGTGAATTATTTACGTAAGCCACGTCCCATCTTGATAGTGTTTGACTGGTCAATGTTGCAGGTAATGATTGCACCTCATCCCAGCCTAACATCAAGGTATAACATGCCTGCATCTTTGGCTTGGCGATGTTGGCTGACTCCGTAAAGCCGCTCTCTGCCATCAGCTCTAGTGCTTGACTATTTGGCGTGGTACAAATTACCCAATCAAAGCAGCCTAGACTGTTGCCAGATTCATCGAAAAGCTCAGTCTTGTCATCAGTTTGGTTTTGGGGATATTGCGCAAGGGGTGCAACGCGAGTTTTGAATATGATGCTGGTATGTTGCAAATTATCGGCTAATGCGCGCCCCCAACTGGTCATTTTTGGCGTACTGATGTAGCGAGCTTGGGCAGTACCCCATTCATCTTTGTGCTGTATATCAGATGACTCAGTATTATCATTAGCGGGCGTTAACGCAACCACTTCGGCACACCACGGTTGTAACAAATCAGTCTCAAGCCAAGGTGCAATAAACTGCTGAAAGCTAGGCGTTTTTGCGGTAAAAAACTGCGCCCCAAATGCCCATTGCCAATTTTTACCAGTTTGACTATCGGTACGATAACGGGTGGCTAAGCGCCCTACACTGCGTGACTTTTCAAAAATGGTTATTTGCGGTATAGAGGATTGGTCTGTGCTTTTAATGGCTATGCTTTGAATAAAGGCACGCTCTAGTAATGTGGCGGTCAACAATCCTGTCAAACCACCACCGATGATGGCTATTTTTGGGAAAGATTCATCAGTTGAGAGTAAAGTGTGATCAGTCATAATGACAGTAGACCTTATAAATTATTGGATAAAAAGAGACTTATATTCAAAATATCCCAAAACTAGTCGAAATACCCCAAGAACGCTACGATACTGATGATGTATCGATATTACTTTGCACTGACTATATAACAATGGCAGGGATATTTTGAATAATATGTCTATCAATCATATTTAACCTTTGAAAGGCTTCAATATCAATATTATCTCCGTAAAAAAGCCATGCTATTCTCGATAACATGGCTTTTACTCAGCTGTGATAGACGAACGAGAACAACTGGCTCTCGACAACCCTTTTAACAATATAGCCCTATTAACCAGCCTTCTCTGCGCGACCAGCTTTGACCACATCGACCAGCTGATTGATCACAGAGCTGTCTGCAAGCGTAGACAAATCACCCAATCCAACATACTGTCCCGCCGCAAGGTTACGCAATATACGGCGCATGATTTTCCCTGATCGCGTCTTTGGTAGCGCATCAACCATATAGATGGCATCTAAAGTGGCAATTGGGCCAATTTCAGTGCGCACATGACGTTTTAGCTCAGCTTTGAGTGCGTCTGTTTTTTCTTCACCGGATTTTAGGATAATAAAAGCGCAGATACCTGTACCGCGAATCTCATGCGGCATACCGACGATAGCGGCCTCAGCAGTAGCAGGATGAGCGACCACCGCGCTCTCAATCTCCGCAGTGCCCAAACGATGTCCGGCAACGTTGAGTACATCATCGACGCGGCCTGTGATCCAATAATGGCCATCTTCATCACGCTGGGCACCATCACCGGTGAAGTAAAAACCTGGGTAATCACTAAAGTAGGTCTTCAAAAAGCGTGCGTGGTCATTATAAATGGTACGCATTTGCCCCGGCCAGCTACTGTTAATCGCCAGATTTCCTTCTGCAGCGCCTTCTAGTACCGCACCATCACCATCGATAATCTCTGGTTTGATACCGTATAGTGGCGTCATCGCTGCACCTGGCTTGAGATCAACGGTGCCTGGAATAGGTGCCATCAAAATACCGCCAGTTTCGGTTTGCCACCACGTATCGACGATTGGACATTTGCCATCACCAACGACATTGTAGTACCAGTCCCATGCTTCTGGATTGATAGGCTCTCCAACCGAACCGAGTAAGCGTAGGCTTGAACGATCTGATTCTCGTACAAAAGCATCACCCTCTTTCATCATCGCGCGAATCGCTGTCGGTGCGGTGTATAAAATCGTAATGTCGTGCTTGTCGACGATATGACCGATGCGCGCCCACGTTGGATATTCTGGCACACCCTCGAACATGACTGTCGTTGTGCCATTGGCAAGCGGTGCATAAGTTGAGTATGTGTGACCAGTAATCCAGCCCACATCTGCCGTACACCAATACACATCGTCTTCTTTGATATCAAAAACATCACGAAAGGTAGAGAGTGCATAGGTGATATAGCCGCCGGTGGTATGCAGTACGCCTTTGGGCTTACCCGTTGAACCAGATGTGTATAATAAAAACAGCGGATCTTCGGCATTCATGACTTCAGGCTCACAGTGCTCTGATTCACCGTCTATTAGGTTGTGATACCAGACATCACGGTGACCGCTCATCGGTATGGCGCTACCCGTGCGATGGACGACGATGACTTTTTCTACACTGTCCGTGCCATCTATATCTAACGCTTGATCGACATTGGCTTTGAGCGGTGTATGTTTGCCACCACGTAGGCCTTCATCAGCAGTAATGACGACTTTTGAGCGGCTATCGATTAAGCGATTGCCCAAGCTCTCCGCAGAAAACCCACCAAAGACCACTGAATGCACCGCGCCAATACGCGCGCATGCCAGCATCGCTATCATGGCTTCTGGTATCATCGGCATATATAGCGTGACGCGATCGCCTTTTTCGACCCCAAGCTTACGCAGTGCATTGCCTAGACGACAGACTGATTCATATAGCTCTTTAAAAGAGATGATTTTATGCAATGAGGGATGATCACCCTCCCATATGATGGCAGGCTTATAAGGGCTTTTTTTCATATGTCGATCAAGGCAATTGACGGAGATATTCAGTTCACCATCTTCGAACCACTTAATACGGAAATCATCTAGATCATAATTGACGTTGCTGATTTTGGTGGGTTTTTTGATCCAATCGATTAGCTCAGCACGCTTCGCCCAAAAAGCATCACTTGTCTCAGTTGATTCGATAGAGTGTTCGTAGTCTTTGAGGTACTGCTCAGGCGTGGTATTGGCAGCAGCCATGAAGTCGGCGGCGATAGGAAATGATTTCTGGGTCATAGTGTTCATCCTTTTTAATTATTATGACCTATATAAATAATCGTCTATAACGACCATCTATACGGGCAATAAGAGTCATCTTCCATAATGTGTGACACTTAATGATAGTTTGACAAATAAGCGCAACGGTTGCAAGGCATCAACAGTCAATCATAACAATTTCGCTGTACATCTGTATACTTAGGTACAGATAGTCTAGTCTTTATAAAGCGACTAATTTGTCATCCTAGTTAATTTTTATTATCGGTAGCTAGTGGCTTATTTTGTATTAAGTACGGATTTTAAACTTATAAAACAGTTAAAATATAAAACACAACGTTTATAAACGATACAAGCCATACTTATGTATGGCTTGTTGCTATCAAAATTTCACTAAATGAATAATACGTACTTATTTGAGCTGTTTAACGGTTTTCCATGCGCCGCTTTGTACTTGCGATAAGTAAACATCGTTAAAGGCAACATGGCTCTCAGGAGTAATAGCGATAGTGGATCCTGTGATGCCATCTACAAAACTAACGGTTTCCATACCAGTATTAAAAGTATCGGCATTTAAATCTTTGCCTGCAGCTTTGAGTCCTTCAACCGTGATTCTGGCTGAAGTATAGCCAAGGATAGCACCTGCTGATACATCTTCCCCTGTGACTTTTTTATACTTTTCAATAAAGGCTTTGGTCTCAGGCTCATTCGCTCTCAAAGCTAAATCGTTATAGTAAGAAACCGCATATAGACCTTCACTTGCGCCGCCCGGTGCCTCAGCAACTGCGGGATGGAAACCCGTTGCAGGAGCGATGAATTTCACGTCAGTCCAGCCCATAGCGTTCGCTGTCCCTACCGCAGTAATAGCGCCACGTATCGTAAGAGATAGACCGATTAGCTCGCAATTGGCTTCTTTTAATTTGGCGATTGCACCAGCAAAGTCTGTTTCATCAGGACGATGTGAGCTGGCCTGAACTAGCGTGACATTAGGATTATTATCGCTGATATCCTTAGCCGCCTCATTGGTCTCTTCACCATAGTCTGAGGGGATATACATGACGCATAAGTTTTTAATATCATTTTCGGCAATTAGGTATTCCATACCCATTTTCATGGAGTCGTAATACGTACTACCCATCGTATAACGGCGATTGAAAGCCCCTTCTTCTTGCATTGGCTTTGCAAAAGTGATCGGCATAATATTAGGGACATTGGCGCGATCCATAATAGGGAAACTCGCTAAGTTATGCGGCGTACCAAGCGACATCAGCATACCAAATACTTTATCGCGACTAACGAGCTTATTAGCAGCCTGTACCGCCTTTGGTACTTGATAAGAATGGTCCTCGACGACGTAACGAATCATGCGACCGTTAACGCCGCCTGCCGCATTTACCTCATCGAAATACAAATTGGCACCCGCTACCGCAGGATTACCGAATCCTGCAAACGGGCCTGATAGATCATTGGCACCGCCCAATAGAATCTCCGTATCCGTAACACCTTGTACCGGCATATCACTCGTTGAAGCGGTTTCAGTATCTGTACCAGCTGCGGCGGGCGTTTCTGAATTGCTACACCCTACTAAACCTATCGTACCGACAGATAGTGCCAGTAGCGTCGTCTTGAATGTCCATTTCATTGCCTTTCTCCTTGCGACTTCAGTCGCTGTTAGTTTGATGCTTTTGAGATTAATACTTTTGAGGCTGATACTTTTGAGATTAATACTATCAAGGTTGAGATAACGTCAAAAAATCTGAACAGTGCTAATTGATGACAAGCCCCAGATCAGTACATAGAGTCGATAAGAGCGTGATGCTTTTTCTCAACCAAACTTCTTTTCAATTTCATGGTCGCGGTCAATTCGTCATCTTCAGGACTGAGCAGCACGTCAATGAGCCTAAAGTGCTTGATGGTTTCCACCTGAGCTAACGTCCCATTGGTAGACTGGATAACCTCATCTATTAAGGCGATGACTTCTGGCGCATGACACAGCGAGCGAAAATCTGAGAACATTACCTGATTGTCTTGCGCAAACTTTTCGACATTTTCCTGATCTATCATAATCAGGCAGGTCAGATATTTGCGTCTATCACCGATGATGACGGCATCTGAGATATAAGGCGAGAATTTAAGCTTGCTCTCAATCGCAGCTGGTGTGACGTTTTTGCCACCTGCGGTGATAATAATGTCCTTGATACGACCAGTAATGAATATATAGCCCTCTTTTATCTCGCCAACATCACCAGTATGTAACCAGCCATCACGTAAGTCCTCAGCGGTTTTTTCGGGCTTGTTCCAGTAACCTGCGAATACGTTTGCCCCTTTTACGAGTATTTCCCCGTTGTCGGCGATACGGACTTCAGAATCGGGTAATGCCTTACCTACGCTACCAGCCATCTGTGCTTCAGGCGTATTAACCGATATCACACCCGCACTTTCAGTCATGCCATAGCCTTCATAGATAGGCACGCCTATCGCATGAAACCAGCGGATAATATCTAGTGATATGGGCGCGGCCCCAGTGGTGGCACGGCGAATATTACTCATGCCTATCAGGTCACGAATTTTATATAACACCAGCTTGTTCCAAAACTCGTAACGCAGTCGTTGACCTGTCGTGGGCGTATTGCCTGCCATCACGATATCAGCGTGGTCATGACCTGCTTTTATGGCCTGATCAAATGCCCAGCCATTAAGCGCACTGGCATCACTACGCATATTACTGATGGAAGCGTACATTTTTTCCCACAATCTAGGCACAGCGGTAAAGGTATCAGGCGAGACTTCCTTCATATTCTCAAATACCGTCTCTGTGCTCTCAGCAAAGTTGACGATGCAGCCTCTATGGATAGGTAGATCCACTGACGTCAGACGCTCAAGCACATGGCACAAGGGCAGAAAACACAGCTGCTCATCAGTGGGCAATATAGGAAGGATATCAATGCTTGTTTTCAGCTCAAAGAGGACATTGGCATGCGTTAAAATCGCGCCTTTTGGGTTGCCTGTCGTGCCAGAAGTATAGATTAAGGTGCGTATATCGTTCGCTGTACCTTGATCGATATAATCGCCAAAACGCTCTCTTACGTTTTCAATAGTTCGACCGATCGTATATAGATCATCTAAGAACATAACCTGATCATCCTCTAGGCTACGCAAACCTTTACGCTCAAAGACAATGACTTTTTTAACGTTAGGCGTCTGTTCACGAATCTCTAAAAACTTATGCAATTGCTCATCGTTTTCTACGATCAAAAACTTAGAATGGCTGTCACTTAATATATAAGCAAGCTGCTCGGGACTGTCGGTCGTATAGACACCGTTGGGTATCCCACCGACGGCGCAAATACCCATATCACAATAGAGCCATTCTTTATTGTCTTCGCTCAAGATAGAAACGGTATCGCCTTTACTCAGACCAAGCTCGACGAGTGCCATGCCGATATCACAGCCATGATGATAATAGTCTAGCCAACTGTAACTCTGCCAAATACCAAAGCTCTTTTCGCGATGAGCAATCTTGTCGCCTCGGCTCAAGCAAACCTGTCGCCAGAGTTTGCTTAACGTATCGCACCCTTCTAGGATTTGGGGCGGATGATCGAAAGGCGCATTGCGTATCTGTTGGCTAGTATCATCATTATTGTGGTTAGCATAGTCGTGAGAAGATACGGGCGTGGCAGATGTAGCCCTCGTGACCGTATCATCCGTAGCATCCGCAGGAGAAAGTGAAGTATTGTTTTCAGTATGAACATCAATGGAGGTCGTCATGATTATTATCGCCAAGTCTTTTTGCGTTTCCACCGAGTGGCTTCCGCAGTGTTGTCTTTGGTTTGTCCCAAATAGAACTCTTTAATATCATCAGAGTGCATCAGTTTGTCCGCTGAGCCTGCCATGACAATACGCCCTGTCTCTAACACATAACCGTAATCCGCGGCTGCCAAGGCAACTCTGGCATTTTGTTCAACCAGTAGAATCGTGACGCCTTGCTCTTTATTAAGCCTGCGAATAATCGCAAATATCTCCTGTACCAATAAGGGAGACAGTCCAAGAGACGGCTCATCAAGTAGCATAAGAGAGGGCCGTGACATTAACCCGCGACCGATAGCGAGCATCTGCTGCTGACCACCAGACATCGTGCCCGCTGCTTGTGTACGGCGATCTTTTAGGATGGGAAAATACTCATATATCATCTCTACATCGCGCTGTATTTCAGACTTGTCACGCCGAGTATAAGCACCCATCGCTAAGTTTTCGGCGACATTCAAAAAGGGAAATACCTCGCGCCCTTCGGGTACGTGCGACAGTCCTTTTTTGACCAAGCGATCAGGTTCAGTGCCATCGATACGCTCACCATGGAACCACACTGCACCCTTGCGAGGATTGATAACACCCGAGATGGTCTTCATTAACGTCGTCTTGCCCGCACCATTCGCGCCCAAAATAGTGACCACTTTACCTTTGGGCACCTCTAGACTCACTCCCCTCAATGCCATAACCGGACCATAAGCAGATTCTAGATTTCGCACCTCAAGCACGTTGTTTTTTACTTCAGAGTCGACCAAATTCATTTCAGTAGCCGGTGCGGCAGAGGATAGTGATTTTTTAATAGCTGACATTACACACTCTCCTGTCCAAGATAGGCTTCAATAACCTGTGGATTGGCTTGCACCTCAGCTGCCGTGCCCTGAGCCAAAAACTTACCTTCAGCGACGGCCAATACTCGATCTGACACCCGATTTACGAGACTCATGTCATGCTCTACCATCAAGATAGTCAGACCAAGATCCTTTTGCATGTCTTCGATCCACCATGCCATCTCGGACGTCTCCTCCACGCTGAGACCAGAGGCAGGCTCATCGAGCAAAATAAGCTTTGGATTAGCGGCTAGTGCGCGCGCAATCTCAACCACCTTTCTAATGCCGTAAGGCAAACCTGCGATCAGCTTATCTCGATAAGGGGCTAACTCTAAAAAATCTATAATTTTCTCAACTTGCAAACGATGCTCTCGCTCACTACGGCGCACCTTTGGCAAAAACAGTAAGTCCTGTATCCACGACGTATTGCGCTGCGAATGGCGACCGATAAGCAGATTCTGTAACACGCTTGAGTGATCAAACAACTCGATGTTTTGAAACGTACGGGCAATACCCAATTTTGCGATATCGTGAGCGGGTAGCGTGGTGATATCAGTACCATCAAAGGTAATACGACCACTAAGCGGCTCGTACAGGCGACTGATTAAGTTAAAAATCGTGGATTTACCAGCGCCATTAGGCCCTACGATAGTGAATACCTCGCCCTCGTTTACCTCAAAGCTAATGTTATCAACGGCTTTGACACCACCAAACGCGATAGATAAGGAGTCAACTTTTAATAAGCTCATCGCATACGCTCCGTTTTAAGATAAGTTTTAGAACGGCGAAATAGTCCTTTTCGATACAATGGAAACATCTGAAACCAAGTCCGTATCTTTATCCAAATACCGTATATACCGCGTGGCTCATAGATGATCATGATGACAATGACTAAGGCAAATAGCGCCGTATCAATACCAGGAATACTGGTGATATTAGAGCCCGTACTTTGACCAATGACATCGCCTAAGATAGCTATCACTTGTGGCAATAGGACAACGACGATAGCACCAAAAAACGCACCATGTATCGAGCCTAAACCGCCGATGACAATCTGCAATAGTATGGTTATAGAGATGATAACGGTAAAGCTCTCATAGTTGACCGCTTGCACAAAATGCCCGTACATAGCGCCGCCAATAGCGGTAATCGCACAAGATATGCTAAACGCGAGCGTTTTGGCTTGCGGGACATTAACGCCAAGCGCGCGGGCAGAGACTTCACTGTCTCTGATGGCTAAGAACGAGCGCCCTGTGCCGCTCCTGAGCAAATTGATATAACCTAATGTCACCAGCACTACTAGCACGAGGCACAAGTAATAAAAGGCCTTTGGCGTGATGTAGCGATCGATGGTGTAGCCAAAGAGATTAATAGGAGAGGCAAAGGTACCAGATATGCCGCCAGTAATAGGCTCAGCCACGATAGCGATGTCTTCGACGATTATGCTAAGCGCCAAGGTCGCGATGGCTAAATAGATACCGCTGGTTCTTAAGATCGGTCTGGCAATGATAGCGCCGATCACTCCAGTAATGAGCGCGCAGGCAATCAAAGCAGGGAAAAAATTCCACCCTCGTGCCATCAACGCCATATGGCTAAACGCACCGATAGCCATAAAGGCGGCGTGACCTAAGCTGACTTGTCCGGTGTGACCCGTCAAGAGCATCAGACCCAGTCCAGAGATAGACCAGATCAATATGGCGCTGAGCTCACTAATATAATAGTTACTCAGCAGCCAAGGTGCCATTAATAGTAGTAAGAGGAGTACGCCATACTTTATGAGTTGGCGCTTGTCATCGAAGATATTGATATCTTGATCGTAACTGTGTTTAAACTGGGCTTTCATTGGCAGTACTCATCCTTGAAATATTTTAGTCATCCTTGACTCAAAACTTCTATACTTTTTTCTGTTTTACCTGAGAAAAAATACCGCCTGGACGTACGATTAGTACGATCAACATAACCACATAAGGCGCAATTTGACTTAAGCCTAGCGGTAGATAGCGACCAGCAAATGGCTCTATCACCCCTACTAACAATCCACCTGCCAGTGCACCAGGTAAGGAACCTAACCCACCGATGACCGCAGCGGCAAAGGCCTTGATACCGAATAGTAATCCGACAGAAGGCTCAATCGCGCCTTTGGCGGCAAATAGTATGCCAGCAAGTGCAGCAACCACCCCTGATAACGCCCAAACGATACCATTGACGCGCTTAACGGGAATACCCATATAATAGGCGGCCATTTGGTTCTGACTACTGGCTTGCATCGCAATACCGAGCCGCGTGTGGGCAAAAAAGAAGTATAAAATGGAGGTTAGTGCGATAGTAGATATGATGATAATGATGTCAACATAGGCGATACTCAGCGAGCCTAATACCATCATCTTGCCTGAGAATGGTGTCTGTAGTGAGACTGGGCTATGTCCCCAGATGACACCAGCGACAAAACGCATCAAGAAACCAAGCGAGATGGTAAGAATGACCATCGCAAATTGCGGTTGACCAAAGATACCACGTAGGACAAAGCGATCGAGTAAGTAGCCAAATGCGCCCATGATAATAGCCGCAAAGGTGATACCTAATAAGAAAGGAAAGTTTGCCTGATCGGCATTAATGAAAGATATGCCTAAAAAGGCACCGAGCATAAGCATGTCGCCTTGGGCAAAGTTCACTGCCTCTGAGGCTTTGTAAATGAGCACAAAACCCAGCGCTAACAGCCCATATATACAGCCATTAGCAATCCCGCTAATGAGCAGTTGTAGGATATCCATAAAGTCCCTTTTGTCTTAGCATTGTCATCCGTGACAATGTTTAAATAAGCCGTTCAATCGGCTGGCTTTTTAACTCAACTACTTTTGAAGAAATTCATTTCCTTCAAATAAAAACGACTAAAATTCTAATAGGTAACAAAAGTGGCAGCAATAGGTGCGAATAACATTCATATTTTTACATTATACCAATCATCAATTGTTGTCTATAGAAAAAGTAAAGTTATTCAATGATTTATAGCAAGCAGACTAAAGCTATCTATATTACTCACCTAAAAACACTTCCATTATTGCCATGGTATAATTGAGATACTTTATATCGTTTATCCAAACCTATTATCTTAACCTACCCTATAAGTCATTATCATGAGCCAAATGCAAAACCAAGCGGCACCCGTTAAGTCAAACAGCCAATACGATGTCATCATCATCGGTGCAGGCGCTTCAGGGTTATACTGTGCGCTCACTGCGGGTCGCCGTGGTCGCCGCGTGCTGGTATTAGACCATGCCAATAAAGCTGGCAAAAAAATCCTCATGTCGGGTGGTGGACGCTGTAACTTTACCAATTACTTTGTAGAGCCTGAGCACTTCATTGGTGCCAATCAACATTTCTGTAAGTCAGCCTTGAGTCGTTATCCGAGTTGGGAATTTATTGGTATGGTGGAGGCGCACAAAATTGCTTACCACGAACGTGAGCATGGTCAGCTGTTCTGTGATGACTCTGCACAAGATATTTTGACCATGCTGCTGGATGAATGTAGCGCGGTAGGTGTGCAAGTGAAGCTGAATGCGCAGGTTGAAAGCGTTCAAGCCATCGAAAATGATAAAAATGCCCGATTTGAATTACTGACAACCAAGCAACTCAGCAAAAAAGAAAAGCAAGAGAGAAAAGAATCGGGCAATCAAACCAAGCTGCCGCAAACAGGCTACCGCTGTGAATCTTTAGTGGTGGCGACTGGCGGGCTTTCTATCCCAACGATGGGCGCTAGTGGCTTGGGTTATGAATTGGCGCAGCAGTTCGGGCATACGCTTGTCGCAACCGATGCCAGTCTCGTGCCTTTTACTTTCACCGATAAAACGGGCGAGCTTATCCGTGCTTTGGCAGGTATTAGTCTGCCAGTGATTGCCAGTAATGAGCGCATCTCCTTTAGACTGCCTGTGTTGTTTACCCATCGCGGACTCTCAGGTCCTGCTATGCTACAGCTTTCAAACTACTGGCAAATTGGCGAAACCATTAGCATTAATTTACTACCAAATATCGATATGACAATGCTACTTTTGGCGCATAAAAAATCGCATCCCAGACAGCTCATTCGTACCGTTTTGGCTGATTATACCGATAGTGCATTACCCAAGAAGCTATTGGCAGCGCTACAAACGCACTTGTGGGATGATATCAAAGACACAGAGCTGGCCAATATTAAGGACGAGCGTCTGACTGAACTTGGTACGACGCTCAATGGCTGGCAGCTTAAGCCGTCTGGCACCGAAGGATATCGTACCGCGGAAGTGACGCGCGGCGGTGTCAAAACAAATGAAGTCTCGTCAAAAACCATGCAAAGCAACTTTCAGGACGGCCTATACTTTATCGGAGAAGTATTGGATGTCACAGGTTGGCTCGGTGGCTACAACTTCCAGTGGGCGTGGGCCAGTGGCTTTGTCTGCGGCGAAGTGGTTTAATAGAAGTGGATTTTATATAGGGTCTATTGATAAGTTTAAAAATAAACCCTAAATAGACCCCAAATAGACAGTTATCGTCTGGGGACATGTCAATCTGTTGTATATACGATTGACTGTGATGACCATCATTATAATAGTAAATATAAACACGGGCTTGCGAGGTGAACAATGCGTGCAATTAAACATATTCATGGTGACAAAGTACCGCATTGGGTCGGTGACGGTTTTTATGTGAAAACCTTAGTCAATCATCTTGAGGAGGATCCCAGTTTTAATTATAGCCACACTGACCCATTTTTATTATTGGATTATGGCAAGCCCACGACCTTTGCCCCAAACCCCAATTATGAAGCGCAGCCTCACGGTGTCGGACAGCATCCACACAAAGGCTTCGAGACCGTGACCATCGCTTACTCTGGTGAAATCAGTCACAGGGACTCAACTGGCGGTAACGGCATCATCTTCGAAGGTGATGTGCAATGGATGACTGCAGGGCGCGGTATCTTGCATGAAGAGTTCCATTCGCAAGGTTTTGGACAGCGCGGTGGCGTCTTTAGTATGGTGCAAATGTGGTTAAACCTACCAAGCGCCCACAAGCTGACTGAGCCAAAATATCAGTCCATCAGACGGACTGATATACCGATTGTTGAATTGCTAGATGATAGTGAAGCTGCTCAAACAACCATTGGTAAAGTGGCTATTATCGCTGGTGAGTGGCAAGCTATAACTGGAGCAGCCGATACCTTTACACCCATTAATTTATGGGATATCGAGCTGCATGCAGCAGGATCGACGGCGCTACAGGTGTCAAACAGCCATAATGTTTTATTATTGGTACAAGAAGGCGAGCTACTCGTCAATGACACCCCTATCTCAGCGGGTCAACTGATTCAGTTTGTAGCACCTACCAAAAGCACTATAAACTCACAAGCTATAAACTCTCAAGCTATAGATTCACAAACGGAGCAGTCTGCCTCATTTATTACCGATGCTACTGATACTATTCAGCTGACTTATCCAGCAACATCTGATACTGAAAAAACGGTAGCGCCAGTTCGACTATTGATCTTAAGTGGCGAGCCCATTGGCGAACCTATCGCCAGTTATGGGCCGTTTGTCATGAATACTCAGGCCGAACTAAAACAAACTTTTCGCGATTATCAAACAGGTAATTTTGGTAAATAATAGGGTCTGTTGAATAGTATAAAAGCCATAAGAAATGAACACAGTAAACGTTCAAATTATTGACAATAAAAAAGCCACCTCACTATTGATAGTAAGGTGGCTTTTTAATGGATATTATCGGCTTAGCATTTACGCGAGCTGACAGTCCATTATGCTTGGTTTAGAAATGGATAATCGGTGTAGCCTTCAGTACCGCCGCCGTAGAAGCTTTCTGGATGCTGCTCGTTTAGCGCAGCGCCTTCGCGGATACGTTCGGCCAGATCAGGGTTGGCGATATAGTCACGACCAAAGGCGACCGCATCGATATAACCTGCTTTGATGTTTCTCTCTGCTTTTTCAGCAGTATAACCACCAGCCGCGATAATAGTCTGATTAAAAGCTTGGCGGATGTGCTTACGGAATTCATCATTATAAGGCGTGCCACCTGCCCAATCAGGCTCTGACAGATGTAAATACATCAAACCACGGTCATTAATCTGCTCGATCATCCAGATGTTTTCATCTTCATTATAGCCAGCTTCGACATTATTAAAAGTACCAAGTGGCGAAATACGAATGCCCACATGGTCGGCATCCCAAGCGTCTACACAAGCATCGATAACGTCAAGCGTCAAGCGAGCACGGTTTTCGCGACTACCACCATACTCATCATCACGCTGGTTGGTTTGCTCAACCCAAAACTGATGCAATAGATAACCATGAGCCCCATGAATCTCTACACCATCAAAACCTGCTTCTTGAGCATTTTTGGTTGCTTGTGCAAAATCAGCAATGACTTGTTTAATTTCATCAAGTGTGGCTGGGCGTGGTGTCGTTGCTTCAACACGGATGGCTTGATTGTTGCTATCGCGCAATGAGGTACGGATACCAACATGAACATCTGACGCAGAAATTGGCGCTTTGCCATCAGGCTGCACGCTTTCATGAGAAACCAGACCGGTATGCCATATCTGTGCGACGATTTTTCCGTCTTTGGCATGAACATTATCAACGATGGTTTTCCATGCTGTAATTTGATCTTGGGTATGAATACCCGGCGCGCCAGCATAGCCTTTTGCTTGAAAAGAAACCTGAGTCGCCTCAGTGATGACAAGCCCAGCGCCACTACGCTGTGAATAGTATTCGCTTGCTAATGCTGTCGGAACATCACCTGGCTCGACAGAGCGCAAGCGCGTCAATGGTGCCATGATAATGCGGTTTTTTAGGGTTTGAGTACCCATATCGAGTGGTTCAAATAAGTTGTCGTGTGCCATGATATGCCTTATATCTAATTGGTTTGTTATTACAAATGATGATCGTTGTTGTAGATGCCCGTTACTATAAATCAATCCGCTCAACGCTATGAAAAGTTTATGAGTTATTGAGTTCATAAAATGTATCCATGCTTGCGATTGAATCATGCAATCGATACACAAAGTATCTTGTGAGCAGTTCGACTACATTATGGGGAATAAGACTTTATATTCAATGATAATTTATCAATCCTGTTGTTTGATAAAGCTAATCTTAACTATCAACGCCTTACTCAATAGACTTCCAAGCCCACCTTATTAAAAGTATCAAGGAATACTTGATTGGTGAGTTGGAAGGTTAGATTTTTGCTAGATATTGAGAACAATTGAAATGGTTGAATCTTTAGTACGGTCAATCGCTTTTACGCTAAGCAGTGCCTAAATTTGCATATAGACGACATGTTTTGACGAACTTAAGTTTGATTTTTAACGCTTTAGGCCTCTATAATGTAAGGCAAATAACAGATTCGCGATAAGCGTCTAAACGTTGGGTATTTAAGCAAGGTAGCACTATGGCAGCCTATATCACAGTCGGCGCAAAAACCTCACACGGTGGGACGGTCATCTCTGGTTCACCGCACACCACTCATAACGGCATCCCTATCTCGCGTAAAGGCGATAAAGTTGTTTGTAAAAAATGCAAAAAGGTCACGACTATTCTTACGGGTGATCCGTCGTTTATTGTGGATGGTGCACCCATTGCGCGCGGCGGCGATGTCACTAGCTGCGGCGCTAAGCTGATTGCGATTCAGCTGGCGTTTGCGGAGTCTGGCGTTTGCGGAATCTGGCTTTGATGTAGGCAGTATTGCGCAGGCTGCGCCTTTGGTGTTTGCAAAATCTGAGCCTGATAGTTTGTTTGCAAGTTTGACGGCTTCTGATAATTCAAATGTGGTTTATTCTAGCCATTTTGACAATGGAACTGAAGTGAGTTCACAATTGGCTATATTTAGTGAAACCAGTTCAGCAGCGGAATATACGGGAACTGAAAAAAAAGCTATTCAAGAGGCAGTGATTGAGCAAAACAGAATGCTTAATAACACTAAAAATACCCTTACAAGGTGGAATTCAGATGACCAACAAGAATTCAAGCAGGCATTTGGCGATGTAAAGGATATTGAAAAATCGAGAGAAATGAAGTTATAGTCAGTTCATAATAAAAGAGATACAACCCATATCATGAAACAGTTTAGGCAGATTATTCTCCATCCATCCTTG
>NZ_JAGKSC010000013.1:0-33555 GCF_017942195.1 Psychrobacter sp. K31L
AAAAAAATAGCGCCCCTTGTGGGCCTTTTTTACATAAACTCCTAAGTTCGCTCTTAACAGAGGGTTAAAATACTACTGCGCCCACGAAACGAAGTGGTCTTGTGTATTTTACTACCTTGCATACCTGTATATGTACTGCTAGGATCAACTCTATCATAGTTGGCTAAAAAAAGGATGAGGTAATGTCAGTAATATCAGATGATTTATTTGCAAATAAGATTAAGCAATTACAGGCTCTTAAAAAAGAGATTGATCAGGACAGGCTTGAAGCACATAAAATATTGGGGGAGTGGTTGGCCAACGCATTAGACGATGATGACAATCATGAACTGCAAGCTATTTTTTTAGATGCACACGATAATGAAAAATATGTCCGTTTGAAAAAGCACCGTGAGTTTTTAAAGTCAATTGCTCATAAGATGCAAGGTGAGGCTAAGATGGTATCAAGCAGTTTTACTTCACATGAAGACAATCAAGATAGTGAGTACGGTTCATTGTTTGATGACGATTCAGCAGCTCAATAACTGTTACTGTTAGCAATAGCCTATTCATCAGTACAACTGAATCGTCTTCTAATTAGCGAAATGCTAGAAGACGATTTTTAGCTGTTTTAAGCGTTTTAAAATAGCTTTAGCTACCATCGTATCGAACAGAGCGTAGAACGCATATAAGAGTATTTTTTATGCGTTTTAGCAATGCTTTAAGATGTGTTTACAGAGGTGTCGATAATGACTATTGAAAATGAAGACAAGTTATCTACAAAAAATGAGACTGATACTGAGAGTATGAAAACAGCGTTGGCCAGAATGACAGATGAAGACATTCAAAATATCTTTGACCGTGCTTTTGAAGATTTTCAAAGATCAAAGCTTAATCCGAACTATGAGAATAAAGATTGATACCGAGTAAATTGACCATAGCGTTTTGAGCTACTGAACAGTTCTATAAGTGATTGGTCGCTCATATTATCATCTCAAATCCGTCAGTTCTTGAGCTTTTTTCCTATTATTTAATATAAAAACATATTTTTTACTTTTAAAGATTTTTAAAGACTTTTAGGAAGCTCTCAGACCTTACCAGTTAAGGGCTTCAAGATCTATAAAGCTACAATCAGCTAGGTTAATGCTACAATCAGCTAGGTTAAAAGCTACAATCAGCTAGGTTAAAAGCTACAATCAGCAGGTATTATGCTACAATTAGATAGATTTGAGTATTAAGGCGTAGATATGACTAACCAAGTTGGTTTATATGAGAAGAAATACCCTGCAAATTGGGTTGTTATGCAAAATCGTATTCTACAAGCGTTTTATGAAATGACACTTGATGAAAAACGGTTGCTGTTGCTTGCTAGTTCAGTAGTGCGTTTGATAGATGCCACTGAAAAAGACACTATAGAGATAACCGCGAAAGCATTTGCAGAGGCTTGCAACATTCAAGTGGATTCTGCTTATACTCAATTAAAAGATGCTAGTGAAACGATGATGAGGCGATTTTTTAGCTATAGAAATGAACGCGGTAGCCGTGTCAATGTACAGTGGGTCATCAGATCAATATATGAAGATGGCTATGTGTCTCTATGTTTTACAGATGAAGTGCTACTGATGTTGAAGGTTTTTGATGAAAATAATCCATTCACTAAATATAAAAAAGAAGATGTACTTAAACTGAAGGGTGAATATTCAATAGATATATACCATCTGGCCAAAAAACATGAGGCAATGAGCTCGTGGACAATGTCACTTGAAGAAATTAGAGAGGAGCTAGCTCTTTCTAAATCTTACGAACGTATTAACAACCTAAAAAGTCGAGTCATCAACCCAAGCGTTGAAGAAATAACAGAAAAGTCAGATATTAAAATCACCTATGAAAACGTCAAACGTGGTCGTACCGTCACAGGACTAAAATTTAATGTAAAAGCTAAGCCCACCAAGAAAAAAAGTCTGGAGGACTTAAATCAGAATAATGAGAATAGAGATATACCATCCTTAACAGTCAAACAGATCGACCGTTTTGCGCCTCTATTGGCTAACTATGCCCCATTTGGTAGCTATGCGCCTTCAGGAAAAAGTACCCAAGAAGTGATCAGCTGGTTACACACTCAATTAAGAGATGAAGCTTTTTTAAAGACCCATAAAAAGCATTTGCTGGCGGTAGGTTATACGTTCCCTAAGCAAAAATCATAGCAAAGAAAAAAGAGTGATTAATCTGGTACTGTCTATACAAATGGTTTATATTATATGTACACAGATAAGCCATTTGTAATGCCATGACGACAACTAATTATAATATCAGGCTCGATCAAGAGCTAAAAGAAAATGCTTTTGCCGTGTTTGAAAGCTATGGTCTAACGCCGTCTCAAGCGATTAAATTGTTCTTGACCCAAGTGGCGCAAACCAATCAAGTACCGCTATCTTTTGAATACCAGAAAGTAACAGCTGTCAGTCAAGATGAATTGCTAATCTATAAAGAGCATACTGACAGAGAGAACAGATAAGTATTAGATTTGAATGGGATGAACAAAAAAAACACCAATCAGCGTAAGCACCGTTTATTATTTGAGGCAGCCGCCCGAGTTTTTCTAGACCTTTTATGCCTGCGTCAGCAAGACAGGTATGAAAATGATGAAAAGCAGTGGCAAGCGCTGGGTACAGTAGACGGTACCGCCGTCCTATTGGTAGCCCATACGCAAACAGAAATAGATAATGGTGAGGTTATACGCATTATCTCAGCTAGACGTGTCAAAAAAATGAAAGGGAGCCAGTGTGAACAAAGTTAGTTATCAAATAGACGAGCTACCACCACTAACGGCCAAGCAACAAGTAGATTTAGAGCATTTAGCAACGCTTAATGATGACGACATTGATCTATCAGACATTCCAGAAGTCACCGACTGGTCAGGTGTTAGCCGTGGCAGTATTAAACCATAAGCGTTCTTTACTGAGGCCAGTATCATTGCCAAATTTAAGGATAAAACCAAGCAAACAGGCGCTAATCATTAATAAATAATAGTAATGCGCTAGAAGAGTACTTAACTGATCGTTAGCCCTAATCTAATGATTGTGACCTCAAGATTACTTGAGGTTTTTTTAAGCCTTATATTGTAGTATGTTGTATATTGTATTATACTATATAAAAAATACTACAAACGCTACATATTTACTCATACAAAATTAAGGACAATAATTATGGCCATTACTACACAGCAAATTCATGCTATTGCTGATCAACTGCACGAACAAGGTATCAAACCTACTTTAGCCGAAGTGCGTAAGGCGCTGGGTGGTGGATCATTCACGACCATCAGTGAAGCTATGAAGTCTTGGCGTCAGGATAACCAACAAGAAGAGCAGCTAAGACAGGTTGAGCTACCAAGTGGTATCACTGAACGCTTACAAACGCTTGGTGCGGATATGTGGCAGACGGCCATTGATATTGCCAATGATCGTCTGGTTAAAGAACGGGAGGCTCTAGAGAGTATTAAGGCCAAGTCGCAAGCTGAGACAGATGAGGCTCAAGAAGCGGTTAAGACCCTAGAGAGTGAGCAGGCTGATTTGTTAGAACAGCTCGATGAGGTCACAGCAACTGCAGAGGCAACGGCTATCACCGCGGCTCAAGTGACTGCTGAACGGGATGTGCTGACACAGACACTCAGCGATACTCAGCACCAGCTAGAACTTGAACGAGCTAAAACAGTGGCAGCTCAGGCCCAACTTGGTGACCTGCGTAGCAGTTTTGATCAGCAATCAAAAGAGCTGAGTGCCAACATATCGAAGGTGGCCACGCTTGAAGCCACTGCTAATAGCGATAAAGCAGAGATCGCGCGTCTGCAAACAGAACTGACAGCAACTAAGGATGAGCTAAAGACAGTCGTTATTGAGCGCAACGAGATAACGAATCTTACAGCAGAAGTGAAAGGAGAGTTAAAGGCCATAATCGCTGAACGTGATAAGTTATCAGGGATTAATGAGCAGCTTACTCAAAAGCAAGCTAAGATTGAAGCAGATCATCAGCTACTGATTAAGCAACACGACACGTTAAATCATGAGAGAACTTTGCTTAGTACTGAGCACACTGCATTGAGTGAGCAGTATGATGAGCTTTCAATTAACTATCAATCAGAACAGGAAAAGAGTAGCTCATTGACTGCAGAGATTGAAAAGATGCGAGAGACAATTAACAATAAATAAGTCAATCCCGTTCTATTCACACTAAGCTTATGAATCCACCATGACAATATCGACTCACTGAATAAATGATGGTTGTATAATAAATATTCTAAATTTTTCTCTGAACTCTCATAGTATATAGCCTAGTGGGCTATATACTACTTAAATTAGCCTAAGTGAATTTATGCTGATTTTGGAGCCTTGAGCAGATTTCAAGGAACACTCACCCTAAAGCAATTATGAGTATAATAAAAATACTCACAAACACTTTAGTGCATTCCTTGAATTTGATGTGATTAGTCATGCCGACTTCATCGCCCATCGCGTCATCAAGACCGTATCACTGTATCAAGCTACGGCTGTTATGATTACGGCTGATAGCACCGCCTAGACACGCTCATAACCGCTACTGTGCTGTCATACGCTAGCAAGGGCGTTCGCCCAATATACCGCTACGATATGCACAAGTAACCACTCATTGCGTTGCTCTGATCCTTTGTCTAGTCACCCCTGTAGGGAGCTCACCCTTATGTCAAACGCAGTCGTCACCGAGGCCTGCCACCCATTTGACGGGTAACGGGTACAGAGAGAGCAGCACGAAAATGTAACGAGCGAACAAGCAGTTTTTAAAATGTATAGCAAATAGAGTTGATATGAAAGCAGATTTTGGATAAAATGCACCTATACGGGCATTTAATGCTGTTCAAATAACGCAGTCTGTGTGCTTATTTGTTCGTTACAGGGTGCGTCAACACACTGTAACCGTTATCTACATTTAAAACTAAATGCCTCTGGGAGTCAACTCCCAGAGGCATTTTTTTATTTGTCATACAGATTAGGTTTTTAATATCTGATTCTTCGTTAGATTGCTTAGGCTTTTCTTGTCGTCATTTAGCGTAAGCATTTCAATTATTTTGAAGTTAGCACTTAGTACATCCTCACAAGACGTTAAGTTTCTGACAATACTGGGATAGTTTACTATGAAGACCGGCTTAGTCGTCAGATGCAAGGTTTTACACGCGCTGTTAAGAAGCGGTAAATCATCTTTCTGAGAGAATACGATAATGAAAAGACAAACCTACACTCCTGAGATTAAAGAACGCGCCGTTCGTATGCTGATTGAAGCATTAAACGATTACACCTTTATGTGGTCATGTCATAAAAAGCACACTAATGAAACTATACTAACCAACATTCAAGACTAAGCTACACATACTAAAGAGCTTGAACATGAGAACAAGAAGCTTACGTAAGCCAGTTAGATTACAGTAAAATCCGCTTTTTTCGCCCAAGGAGAGATAGGACACACAATCAAGTTGTGGCTCAGTTTATTGATAAAAATAAGTGGGTCTACGGTATTAGAGCAATATTGACTGTGCAATATAGAAAATATGCAATAAACTTATTTTCTACCTTTAATAAAATGCAGCAACCTAAACAAGGGTAAATTATGAGTAATTCAGATAACCACAGTCATCAAGCTCCAGACCCTAAAAATATGAATAAAGCTTTTTATATTGGGATTGGTCTAAATTCTGCATTTACGCTCATCGAGTTTATAGTGGGCTACTCAACTAATTCATTAGCTTTAATCGCAGACGCTAGCCACAACTTAAGTGATGTTGCCAGTTTAATAATCTCGTTAATTGGAATGAAATTAGCACAGAAAGCATCTACTACGCTTTATACCTATGGCTACAAAAAAGCTTCTATAATGGCGTCTCTTATTAACGCCATATTGTTAGTTACAATCGTTATAGGTATTGCGTATGAGGCCTTGGGTCGATTTGATACGATACCGGAAGTTGCAGGAAAAGTTATTATTATTACAGCTCTAATAGGTGTATTTATAAATACTGTTTCTGCTTTTGCATTCTACAAAGGTCAAAAAGACGATATTAATGTCAAAGGTGCTTTCTTGCATCTAATGGTAGATGCATTGGTCTCTGTAGGTGTCGTTATCTCGGGCATTATTATTTACTATACAAGTTGGAATATCGTTGATCCTCTAGTTAGCTTGATTATTTCAGTCGTTATACTGTTATCGACTTGGGGTCTACTAAAAGAGAGTATCAAGCTTGCTATCGACGGAGTACCTCAAAATGTTGATCTCAGTAAAATCACTGCTATCTTAGAGAGCTATAATTTTATTCAAAACTTTCATCATTTACATATCTGGGCTTTGAGTACCACTGAGAATGCTCTTACAGTTCATATTGTACCGAAGACCGATATAACGTTTGAAGAGACTATTACTATGAAAGAAAACATCAAGGAAGATTTGGCGCATCAGAATATACAACATGCAACTATTGAATTTGGTACTAAGGCAGATGACAATCAAAAATCGCGTGCATTAAATGAAAGTATCAACTAAAAGATGATAGACCGTATATAGCTATCTCTTTTTAAGTATGAGGCGCGTGCCTTATGTCAACATAATTTTTTCAATCAGTTCTTATGTGATCAATAGTTTAAAACTTTTATATTTACGTGCGTTAGGACGTTACCTAGAAAAAATAAAAAACTTACGCTGATTAAATTATTATGATTAAGTTTACTATTACCCTCGTCTTCTAAGTGTGGTTAGACCTTGGCCAAAATAGCTTAGTAGTAATAACAGGGTTATTATTATCAAGATAGGATAATTTCCCATAAGCATAAAGGGAGTGTTACCAACCCGTGCCTGTATCTCACCACGTAGTACAGTACGCTCAAACTGCGGTGCGCGTTTTACAATACGACCTTTATGGTTAATGATAGCGGTAACACCAGTATTGGTCGCTCGAATAAACCAGCGCCCGTTCTCAAGAGCGCGCATTTGTACCATTTGCAAATGTTGCAATGGTCCTGCTGAAGTGCCAAACCAGGCATCGTTAGAGACGGTCAACAAAAAGTCAGTATCGATTGCATTTTTACGCGTGGTATCTGGATAAGCTACCTCATAACAGATAGCCGTCCCTATATTGTGTCCACGCACCTGTAGCGGTGACTGCTGATCACTACCACGACTATAGCTCTTAATATCCTGACTACCGGCCAAACTTGGGAAAATATCGAGCACGCCTTCAAATGGAATATACTCTCCAAAAGGCACCAGACGCTGCTTCTTGTATAGGCCTTCCGCTTCTACACCTCGAGCAATCACGCTATTGTAAAATGGGGGATACTTATCCGTATTGGCATTGAATGCCACTTTATCCTTATAAGGGATACCAGTTATCCATGTCGTATTGGTCGCATTAGCCATTTCTATCATTTCACTAATAAAGCCCGCAGCCTCATCCTGAAACATCGGAATAGATGATTCAGGCCACACCACCACATCACGTCCCCACTCAGTGCGCGTTAACTTCGCATAAATCTTTAGCGTTTCTACTTGATATTGCGTCAGCCACTTTATATCTTGTGAAATATTACCTTGAATCAATGACACTGACAGATCAGGTGTGCCCTTAGGTTTTGTCCATTGCGGATTGACCAGCCATAATGATGTGCTAATGGCTAATAACAGTACAGAAACGACGGCATAACTACTGCGCCGAAGCAGTAGCTCTACTAAACTTGCAGCCAATAGTATGGCAACAAAAGAGACGGCAAAAACACCAGCAACGGGTGCTAAGGACGATAACCAATACTCTTCAGTAAACGCATAACCAACAAACAGCCACGGAAAGCCTGTGAATAACCAAGTTTTTAACCATTCTTGTAGCACCCAAAGAGCAGCAAATGAAAAGGGTTGTTTGCCTACCATACGGTTAAAGGCTAGTGCTAAAAATCCATGAAACAGTCCCATACCGAGACCCATCAATGCAATCATAATCAATGCGAGCCACGTTGGTGTATCGCTATAATCATGGATAGCTGTATAGAGCCAAAAGCCGCCGACGCACCATAGCCCCATACCGTAAGCTTCACCGATAATAAAAGCGCGACGACCACTCATATTTGGCACCAACAGCGCATATAAAATCGCTGGTGACACTATTGCTAGCGGCCAGAACCCATAAGGCGATAATGCAAATAAAAAAATAGCCCCTGCAAGCCATGCTGCTACTAGCGTAAGCCATAGCGGTAATTGATTTAAGTGAGTACTCAAACGCTTTTGTAGACTAATAGTAGACAGGTGCATCGCAAATTATCCAAAATTATGAGCCTTGAATTTTTAATCAAAATCCAAAACTCAGATAGACCCGTTAATACTACAGGCAGCATTTCAAAATAAAAACTGCTTATGATACCAGTCCGCACTGCTCAATGTATAAATTTACGTACCCCGTTTGATGGGTTATTATGCTACATTACCAAACGATATGAAGTGTTACTTGACCTTCTATAGCTCACAATATTTACAGTACATGAGAGAGCACTATGACCCCCTTAAAAATAAAATCCAGTCTTATATTCAATCGTCATCTGTCTAAGGGGTTGCGTGGTACGCTGGTGTTACTTGCCGCCTCATCACTATTTGCTTGTAGCCAACCGAGTAGTGGCGTATCTGATGCAAACACAACATCAGTAACAACCGAAAATGCAACAGCTATCACTTTAAAGGAAGATGAACCAAACGCTAAAAGTGCTCACATGATGACAAGGTCAGTAAGTAAACCAGACCTACTAAAAAACGTCTCAGCTACGGTCTATAAAGATGCCAATTGCGGCTGCTGTAAAGAATGGATAAGTCATGCAGAAGATAATGGTCTAAGTGCAACCGCGCAAGATGTTGCGGACTTAGCCGTATTTAAAGAGCGCTACAGCGTTCCAACTGAGATGCGTTCTTGCCATACTGTAGTCACTACTGATGATTACGTCTTTGAAGGTCATGTACCTGCTAAGTATATGGCGCAGTTCTTAGAAAATCCGCCAGTACAAGCTATGGGTCTTGCCGTACCTGGCATGCCTGTTGGTAGCCCAGGTATGGAGTATCAAAATAAATTCATGCCCTATCAGGTTATGCAGCTCAATAAAGACGGGACGACCCAAGTTTATGCTGATATTGAATCGGTAGAGCAGCAATTATAGTGTGTTAGCAGTTAAGAATACTTTGATTATAGTGTTAGCGTTAAAAGTAAATGAGGCAGGTATAAGACTGTTCTATTGCTTATAAAATGATTCTTCATCAAAAAAATCATTAGCTATTGCGACTTTAAAAGCAAAAACAACTTTGAATTTGTAACTTTTGATGACAATGTAAGCGGATTTATCGGTTATTAACCCTTAAAATAGATAAATAATTAAGGGTTAATACAAGAATATACAGGATGTATCGAAACAATTACGTAATATTACATAAGCCAGTAGGGAATTAACATCTATATTAATATTATAAATTATTATATTATCTTAATAATTAGTTAGACCCTATATAGGGTAATTACTTCATCCAATAAAAAAACGTCTGAGGGTTAAATCTGTAATTTAGATTTAACCCTCAGACGTTTTTTTACTTATAAAACAGTAGAAATTGTTGTCAATTTAGTCAGCTATATTCTGTATATGTTACACAAACTTACATTGTAAAATGTGGAATATTAGCAATTTTTTCAACATCAAAAAAGTATTTTTGGGGTTTTTAAGGGTGATGACAGGCTAAACAGCCTATGCTAAAGTCGGCTTTGTGTTTTGGCCAGCAGCTTGATTTGCAACAGCTTCGTAAGACTTCAATGATGCTGTGATCGCCAATAATCATTTTTTATATGAATAATATGCAGCAGAAGTATCAGTCACTATGACGTATATATACTTGAGTTGTTGAAATTTAATTGACTGCGCTGTTGTTGATAACAGACCATTTTGAATTAACCGTAGGTATTAGATTTATGAAACAGGCTTTATTGATTTTGTCAGTACTGGGTATGGGCATAGCACAAACGAGTGGTGCTGCTATCACAATCTCTCAAACAAATAATACCATCACCAATACTTCTGTGGCATCAAACTACGGTTCATCAAAAAACATCTATAGCACTAGCAGTGGTGCTTATGTTTCTAGTAATGACGAAATCAGTCAAGCTATTAGCAACCTAAGTGCGCAGGCTAAGCAAAAAGAGAGTCGGCTTTCATCATTAAACAGCCGCTTATACGCTGAAAAACAACAGCAGCAAGTCAATACAGTTCCTGATAGCAATTCAGCCCCCGCTATCGCTGCTGCTCGTGCTTCACGAGTGGCTCTATCTGGTAGCTCTGGATACTGTGCCCGTTACGTACGTAAAGCACTACAATCAGCAGGTTATGAGTTCACCCCCAATCCTTCAGCCTATCAGTACGCCACTCGTGGCACGCTTGATAAAGCAGGTTTTAGCAAAATCAGTAATGATATGCCAACCCAAGTAGGTGATGTTATTGTCTATGATCGCTCATCAAAGCGTCCACATGGCCATATCCAAATCTTTGATGGCGAAAACTGGATTTCTGATTTCCGTCAGAACAGCATCAGCCCATACAGTGGTGTCTATGCTTATACCACATGGCGTGATTCAAAATACGTGGATGACGCATCCGCATCAGATCGAAATATCTACCTTGCTATGAATGATAAATAAGACCTGATAAGTCAGCACAACATAGTTATTATTTCCTCCAACCCCAGTAGTGATCTTAATATCATTGCTGGGTTTTTTTGTGCTTAACATCAGGGTGTATTTAACCTTTCATGATTTGATCCGTCAGAAATGAACACTACTAATATCATTACTCATGACAAGAATTATCGGCAAGAGCCTTTAATATCCCACATGATACCGCTGGTGCACTACTTGCACATTTCTGGCGCAAAACAGTCAAGTGCTGCTTTAAGTGCATCAGTTCTTCCATTCGTATTTCTACAGCATAAATTTGCTTATCTAGTAAGGAGCTCACATCACCACAGTCTTTATCAGGTTCCTCCCAAAACTCAAGTAAGATTCGTACTTCGTCTAGAGCCATGTCAAGCGTACGGCAGTGTAGGATAAATTGTAGACGCTCAATGTGCTCTTCATTATATAAACGATAATTCCCTGCGCTGCGAGAAGGCTCAGGTAATAAGTGCTCCTTTTCGTAATAGCGAATGGTTTCCACTGTGGCACCTGTGCGTTTAGCGAGCTCACCAATTTTGATTGTCATAATAACCTCTATGATTTAAATAATTAAAGTGGCTGTAAAGACTGGCGCTAGAGAAATTAAATTTACAAAACTGTAGATAGACAACCTTGACTCTAAAGCCACTAGAGGGTTCATAATACCATTATTCAAAGGGTAAATTATTATGAAATATCATATTGAAGGTATGGACTGTGCCAGTTGCATCGGCAAGATTGAAACAGCTTTGAAACGTATGCCTGGGGTTTCTGATGTTGAGCTAAATTTTGCTACAGAAACGCTAGAGCTAAGCTTGGCCCCTGATGCGCCGACTCAGGCTAGTGATATTGAAAAAACCATCAAAAGCCTAGGGTTCGGTATATCTGCCAATACTGGTCAACAAACTGTATCGGCTATTGATATTGACAGCGACAATCAGATGGCTCCGCAGGATAAGCGGTGGTGGCAAACTCAAAAAGGCAAACAGGTTGTTGGTCTCGGTATTTTGATGGGCAGCGCTTATGCACTGTCACTACTGTTCCCCGCTTATGGGATATGGGTGTTTGCCATCGCTGTGATTGTAGGCGTTTTTCCATTTGCACGCAAAGCCTTAGCACTGGCTAAAACAGGTTCATTCTTTTCAATTGAAACGCTGATGTCCGTCGCCGTGCTTGGCGCACTTATCATTGGTGAAGCTGAAGAGGCCGCAGCAGTTGTCTTTTTGTTCTCAATCGGTGAACTGTTTGAGAGTATCGCTGCTGATCGCGCTCGCGCTGGCATCAGAGCCTTATCATCGCTGGTTCCGAAAAGTGCAATTTTACTTGATGCTCAAGGTGGGCAGCGTAACGTTCCAGCGACTTCATTACAAGTGAATGACCTTGTGCTGGTGCGTCCTGGAGATAGGGTATCTGCTGATGGTTCCATTGTTCAAGGTGCGTCCAGCCTTGATGATTCGCCCGTGACGGGAGAGTCTGTTCCTGTTGCCAAGACGATGGGTGACAATGTATTTGCAGGGTCAATTAACATCGATGGTGTGCTCCAAGTGCGCGTAGAAAAGACAGCCGCCGATAACACCATTTCGCGCATTATTGAGCTGGTAGAGCAAGCCCAAGCCTCCAAAGCACCCACTGCCCGTTTTATTGAGAAATTCAGTCGCTATTACACACCGGCAGTGATGGCTATTGCCGCACTAATTATTATCATTCCACCGTTAGCCATGGGTGGAGATTGGTCGACTTGGTTGTATCGCGGTCTAGCACTGTTGCTGATTGCCTGTCCCTGTGCTCTTGTACTATCAACACCCGCTGCCATCGCCTCTGGTCTTGCTGTTGGTGCGCGCCGTGGCTTGCTGATCAAAGGCGGTAGTGCTTTAGAAACTATCGGCCAAGTGAAGACGGTCGCTTTTGACAAGACAGGCACTTTAACTGAAGGCAAACCACGCGTGACCGATGTTGTTGCCTTTACACAAGAGGACTCAAGTATTCAAGGTCAGAATTCTCAAGGTCAAGATGAGATATTGGCACTTTTTGCCAGTGTGGAGACTGGTTCTAGTCACCCACTTGCTGAAGCCATTGTCAGCCATGCTGAAGCCGCTAAAGTTGTTATACCTGTGGCTTCCAAAGCTTCTGCTACTGCGGGTAAAGCGGTACACGCAACTGTCGCGGAGCGCGCGCTAGCTATCGGTTCGCCTGTTTACGCAGCCGATGAGGCATTGATTTCATCCACACAACAGGCGCAAATTGAGGCGCTGCAAAATGAGGGTAAGACCGTCTCTGTTCTTTTCGATGAGCAAAACCGTGAAGTGCTTGGATTAATCGCGCTAAGAGACGAATTACGAGACGACGCTCATGAAGGTGTGGCTCAGCTCAAAGCGATGGGTGTGCGCTCCGTCATGCTAACAGGCGACAACCGCTTAACCGCTCAAGCACTTGCCAGTAATTTAGACGTGGAATGGGAAGCTGAGCTGTTGCCTGAGGACAAACTGCGCCTGCTTAACGAGATGAAGAACAACCGCAAAATAGCGATGGTTGGTGATGGTATTAACGATGCGCCAGCGCTAGCAACTGCCGATGTTGGCATCGCGATGGGTGGTGGTACCGATGTGGCCATTGAGACGGCCGATATCGCATTATTAAAAAGTCGTGTTACGGATATGGCTCATCTCATCGCACTTTCACGTGCCACCATGCGCAACATTCATCAGAACGTCATTTTCGCTTTGGGTCTCAAAGGCGTCTTTCTGATCACGACCGTATTCGGCATTACTGGACTATGGATTGCGGTTCTAGCTGATGCTGGAGCAACAGTGCTCGTTACTCTTAATGCGTTACGTTTACTGCGCTTTAAGGGAGCGCCTCCACTGGTAAATCCGCCTAAAGTAGTTAAATAAAACCCTTCGAAATCAATTAAAAACTAGAGATAGCAGCAGATTTCGGGGGTGGGTTCTAATAATAAAAATTCCACCGCCACAGTAAACTGCAACCGCATTAGAGTAAATAAGGTTAGACCGTATGTTGATTACAGAATTGGGCTATTTTGCCTTGCTTACCGCTTTTGTATTGGCGTTATTGCAGGTAATTCTGCCAACTATTGGTGTTATTCATAACCAAGTTGCTTGGCAACGACTAGCCCCTAGCTTAGCTTGGGCACAGTTTGCCGCCATGATAACGTCATTTGGCGCTTTGATAGCAGGTTTTTATTATAATGATTTTAGCCTCAGTTACGTCGCGCAGCATTCCAATACGCTGTTGCCTTGGTACTATAAGTTATCGGCGACATGGGGCGGACACGAGGGCTCTTTGCTGCTATGGATGACCATCATGGCCACATGGTGTGCACTGGTATCATACTTTAGTCGCGGCTTGCCGTTATCAATGCGTGCGCGGGTATTAGTTATTTTGGCCGGTGTACAGTTAATGATGCTAACGATGCTGATATTTACCTCGTCACCGTTTGAGCGTACCTTACCCAATCTAGCGGTCGATGGCGCTGATTTAAATCCTGTCCTACAAGATTTCGGTCTGATTATTCATCCGCCCATGTTATATATGGGCTATGTGGGTATGGTAGTACCTTTTGCATTTTGTATGGCGGCATTGTGGGAAGGGCGTTTAGATGCTGCTTGGACACGCTGGTCACGTCCATGGGCGCTCGCGGCTTGGGGGTTTTTGACCATTGGTATTGCACTGGGCTCGTGGTGGGCCTACTACGAGCTTGGCTGGGGCGGTTGGTGGTTTTGGGATCCGGTAGAGAATGCCTCGTTTATGCCTTGGCTTGTCGGCTTAGCATTGCTGCATTCATTAGCAGTCACTGAAAAGCGCGGGGTGTTTAAAGCATGGACCATTATGCTGGCTATTTTCGCCTTTGCCTTAAGCTTGCTTGGCACGTTCCTGGTACGCTCTGGAGTCCTTACCTCAGTGCATTCGTTTGCCGCTGATCCGACGCGTGGTTTGGTTATCTTAGCTATTCTTGGCATTATCATCGGTAGTGGTCTATTAATGTTTGCCGTTCGAGGTTGGCGTTTAACCGTTGAAAGTCAATATCAGCTGATTTCACGTGAGTCCTTTTTAGTGATCAACAACGCCATCATTTTGATTGCAACCTTAGTGGTGCTGCTCGGCACCCTTTACCCTATTATCGCTGATGCCTTTGGTTTAGGACAAGTGTCCGTTGGCCCTCCTTATTTTAATGCATTATTTGTACCTTTAACGTGGCTGTTATTAATAGCTATGGGTATGGGCTCAAATATTCGCTGGAAAAAAGACACCCGTCCACTACTGGGTATAGGCATGGTCATCGCCGTTAGTAGCTTAGTATTAGCTGCCATTATTACTTACTTTGTTAATCCATCGTCTATGCTTAATATTGGTGTGACTTTAGCCGTTAGCTTTTGGGCACTGCTATGGATGGCAGTTGATTTTAAAGATAAAACTAAGAATGCGCCTAATCTTTTTAACGGTTTGCGGCAGTTGCGTCTGAGCTATTGGGGTCAACAGACTGCTCATATTGGCGTATTGGTTGCTGTCATTGGCATAGCCTTTACTAGTAGCCTGAGTATTGAGCGTGACGTAGCAATGGGTATTGGCGATACAGTCAATGTTCAAGGTTACGATTTTGAAGTAACTGAATTTTTTGAAATAAAGGGTAGTAACTTTGATGCAACGCAAGCGCAAGTCGTGGTATCCAAAGACGGTCGTGAAGTGGCGAAACTGACTCCAGAAAAGCGTACTTATATTATCAGCACGATGCCAACGACTGAAGCCGCTATTGACCCCAGTCTTATGCGCGATGTTTATGTCGCACTGGGCGAACCTATTGCCGATGGTAGTAACCAATGGGCATTAAGGATTTATGTAAAACCATTAATTCGCTGGATTTGGTTAGGGGCAATTATCATGGCTCTAGGTGGATTAATTAGTATGCTTGATAAACGATACCGCATCAAAAAAGTTAAAGCTCCGTTGCTAGTTACTGGTAGTTTGGCTACTGATGGAGTCAATGAGGTAGCTATTGAGCAGGCAATCTCAGCATCGACGATGTCGACACTAAAGGAGAAATAAATGACTATGTCGAATAACACTCCTGAGCAAAAAGATAGCCAAAACAGTAAGCAGCGTAACCCAAAGGCAATGAAAAAAAAGCAGATGAAGCTATGGTTCTTAATTCCGCTTATCCTCTTTTTTGGTTTGGTAGTTATATTGTACATGCGCTTAGGTAAACCAACAGACATTGTGACCAATACCGCTCTTGAGCGTCCGGTTCCTGCCTTTGAGCTGCCGTTATTAGCAGATACTACCCGTACTATCACCAATAATAATTTGCCAGATAAGCCGTTTTTACTTAATGTTTGGGGCTCGTGGTGCCCAACTTGCATTATTGAGCATCCGTTTTTAATGCAACTAGAAGAGCGCGGCATTGATATCGTTGGTGTGAATTATAAGGATGAGATTGGTAATGCGCTCAGTTACTTAAACCAAGGCGGTGATCCATTTTCTATGTCTATTCAGGATTCATTGGGTCAGTTTGCTCTAGACTTAGGCATAACTGGTGCGCCCGAAACCTTTGTTGTGGATGGAGATGGCATCATTCGTCAGCATATTGTTGGTGAGATTAATGAAGCCAATTGGCAACAGCGTGTTAAGCCGTGCCTGACCGTACTTAATGAGGCTAATAAGAACAACGATAGTCCTGATCTCATTCAGGTTGAGGAGATGTGCAAATGAACGTTACTCGAATAAGAGCTCCTCAAATAAAACTCAATATAATTTTAAAACTAGCAAGCTTAATACTAGCGTGTCTGCTTAACATGACGGCAAACGCAGCTATTGACGTATACGATTTTGATTCACCACAGCAAGAAGCTCAGTATCGTGGATTAATAGAAGAGTTTCGCTGCCCAAAATGCCAAAATCAAAACCTTGCAGCCTCTGATGCACCGATTGCACAGGATCTAAAGCAAAAAGTCTATGATTTAATTAAAGATAGACGTAGTGATGCTGAAATACGCGCCTATATGCAAGAGCGCTACGGTGACTTTATTAGCTACAAGCCGCCTATGCGACCATCGACATGGATCCTATGGTTTTTTCCACCACTATTATTGCTCGTCTTAATTGTTGGTTGGTTTTGGCAAAGTAAACGCCGCCAAGTTGTCGCCCGTGGCCAAAACGGCGTTACAGTGAACAGTACTGCTGCCTTGACCTCTGCGGAAAAGGCTGAGCTTGATCGTCTATTATCGCAAGCTGAGAATGTCGACCACGATATTACTAGCATAGAGGACAAAAAATGACTCTATTTTCTACTTTTGGCTTATTTGTAGCTCTAAGCTTGCTGATTGCTCTTATATTTGCGCTAATTGCTATTATGCCATGGCTACGAGCACCGCGTTTGCAGTCCAAACCAATAGACAATCAACTGCTAGATATTAATGTTGCAGTATTTCGCGAACGTTTAGCTGAGCTACAAACAGATAAAGACAGCGGTACTATTAATAATAGCCATTATCAAAATCAAAAGCTGGAACTGGAGCGTCAGCTATTAGATGCGCAGCGTCAGATAACACCTATGGTCACCCCTGATGTCAAAAGCCGTTTAATTGTCGCAGCTTGGATCCCAATATTGGCTGCAATGGCGTACTTACTAATAGGCAATCGTACGCCCGTGTTTGATTTGTGGACAAGCGAGGACAAAGTAGGACAAGTGGCTGATGACCTATTGACGGCTAAGATTGATAAGCCACCAAAGTGGGCGACTGAAAACGGTCGTCAGTTGATTAGCGCTATGCAGACCAACGTCCATCGTAACGCTGATGATCCTAATCGCTGGATGCGCCTATCTGAACTTTTCTTATCGATGGAGGCGACTGACTCTGCGTTAGAAGCCTTATCGCGTGCCTATCGTTTAGCACCTGATAACGAGGAGATTGCTACTACTTATGCTCAGACTAGTTTTTTTGTTAATGAAGGTCAGTTAGACGCCAATATTCGCCGTCTATTACAAGCTATATTAGCTAAGAATCCGCAGCATGAACGGGCTCAAATGCTCATGGCAATGGGTGAGACTCGTAGTAGTAACTTTGCCCAAGCGCAAGGTTGGATTAAACGCTTACAAGGCAGCATTGTGGCCAAACCAGGTGATCATACTAAAGCTTTAGCAAGCTTAGATGAGTTAAGCAACTACGTTAGCACGCAAGAAAAGCAAGCGCTAGAAGGTATTGACGTGACAGTGAAAATTAACGCTAATTTATTACCGTTAGTGAAAGCTGATGATGTGTTGTTTGTTGCGATACGTGACGTTAAAGGAGGTCCACCGTTTGCCGCCAAACGTTTACCCATTAGTATTATCAAGCAAGGTGAGGCTAGTATCCGCTTAAGTAATCTTGATGCGATGATGCCAGATCGCACGTTAAATTCAGCTCGTAGTGACAAAACTCAGTTAGCAGTCGTTGCTCGTATTAGTCATAGCGGTAATGCCATAGCAGAATCAGGCGACTTATCGGGTAATCCTATAATGATTAGCGTTGAACAGACTCAGGTTAATGTTGAAATCAATCAACAGATTCCCTAATAAAAAATTATTACCGTAAGTTTCATAAAACCAGAGCGGTAAGTGGAGCCGTTTATGAAAGTGGCGCGATTAATAATTGTATACCAAAAACATATACGTTTAACATTGTTCATTGTATAAACATAGATAAAGAAAACAACTATGACTGAATCTACCGACAGATTAGATAGTACTAAATTGAATAGCGTTGAATCGGCTAGTACTAATATTGCTGACAATAAAGTACCTATAGCTGTGAGTAGTACTCATCAATCGATTGACTCTAAAACCATGAATCATACGCCTAAAGCTATGTACGTGACTTCAGGCAACTCAATAACACCTAAAGGTAAGTTGGACAAAATGCCAAAAATGGTTGCCAATGGCAGTCGCGCTTTTATCTGGTATTTGTTGGCGATAATGGTATTAATACTTGATCAATGGACTAAGTGGTTGGCCCAAACCACATTAGCGTTCAATGACCCCGTACCGGTCATTGAACCATTTCTCAACTGGACACTCGCTTATAACTATGGGGCAGCATTTAGCTTTTTAGCCGACGCTGGCGGTTGGCAGAAATGGTTTTTCTCAGGCTTAGCTTTTGTAATGGCTATCTTTTTAACGGTTTATTTAATCAAAGCGCCACGTGCAGCCAAGCTATTATCTATGGGGTTGGCCTTAATGCTTGGTGGTGCGATTGGCAACTTAATCGATCGTTTAAGAATTGGTAAAGTGGTTGACTTTATCCATGTGCATTATGCTGATGTATGGAATTATCCTATTTTCAATGTTGCAGATATAGGTGTCTGTGTCGGTGTCGCATTGATTATAATTGACATGATATTTTTAGAAAGTAAGCGTAATAAATAAGCACATTGATGCCGATTATCACAAACAAAATGAACTAGCGTCGTAGTCACTCTATACGGAAACATACTTTTTATACTTGAGTATGTTTATAAAATGTGAACTGGAAGATAATGTATGACTGGTATAGGTACTCACTCATTTTAGGTCTTAAAACTCAATACTTAAAAGCTCTGCGTAGAGCCATTATTATAGAGACATTGAATAATCCATAAATTCTTTATTGATCATAACAAAAGGAAAATACAGTGTCACAGGCTCAGCCAACTATTGAAAAAATTCACAGCCTTAGAAAAAAACAAGAGACAGCGTTAAAAAGTCTTACCCTTATAGGCTATCTAGAAGGCACCTCTTTCTTATTATTGCTCTTCATCGCCATGCCACTAAAATATATGATGGACATTCCAGAAGGTGTGAAATACATCGGTATGGCACACGGTATGTTGTTTATTACCTATATCATAATACTTATAGGCTCAGCTATCAAAATGAAAATGCCTCTTTGGGCAATACCTGCGGGCGTACTCGGCTCACTCTTACCTTTTGGCCCATTTATATTCGATCATTTACTAAAAAAGAACTTGCAGGAAAATGTAAGTAAAGAAGCCTAGAACAAGCTCTGCTACAAATGCCACAAACGTATCTTATTACTCAAGATTATTTTTCCTAACTAAATCACAAGCCGCCATCACTCATCATGGCGACAAATGAATAACATTGAGCAGAAATTAATCACAATAAAACTTTAATTCAGACCAAGTATGAATAGCCTCACACTCCAGTTACTTTTCGAACTTATCTTACATACTATCGACAAACCCGTCTTGTTTAAAAGCTAAACAGGTTTTGTCATTCGCGATGGCTTTCCTGTTATCGTAGGGTATACCCCAAGGGAACCATCTAAAAGGCATCAAAAACCGATTAATAGACGACTTAAAATAGACTGCTGTAATGGAACTACTTATAACAGACTATTGTACGTGTTTATGTTTATCAGAGCGTGTCTACGAGCGTCTACCAAAGAATAAGATGCCAAGCGTACCAAAAACGAGCTTATACAGTTTGCTACTGATCATGATCACAAAATTGCCGCCTTCTATGTCGAAAACGAATCAGGCGCAACTTTAATACGTCCACAGTTAATGTAAGTGATCGATGATGCCTATGAAGGCGATATAATTTTGGTAGAGCAGATTGACCGCTTAGCACGTTTAAACCAAGCTGATTGGGATACTCTCAAAAGAATGCTATTAGAAAAGAATCTGGGGTAGTATCAAAAGAGCTACCGACCTCATATATGACGCCTCAATCTGAGAGCAGCACTGAATTTATGAGCAGCGTATTACAGTCCATTAATTCGATGATGCTTGATATGCTCGCTGCTATTGCTAGAAAGGACTATAAAGATCGACATAACCGTCAGGTGCAAGGTATTGCTCATGCTAAGACAGAAGGTAAATATTTAGGGCGTAGGAAAGATACCGAAAAGCGTAAGATTATTGCTAGCCTCCTAAAATCTGGGCATAGCTATTCTGAAATACAAGCTACAGCTAAGTGTTCGCGTCAGCTGATAGCTGTTATAGCTAAACAAATACTCAAATACTCAAATACTCAAATACTCAAATACTCAAATACTCAAATACTCAAATTTTAGGAGCTGTAATAATTCTTGTCAAACAAAAGTAATCTGTTATCAAAGTTCCTTTAACATATTCTATTTTTAGTAGTTTATTAGCTTGAATAGGGTCAAGAAAAATATTGATTACTTTTCAGGCTACGGTATTTTCGCCGAATCGTTTTACAAACGAATCATCATTGGAACGATAATATTGAGACTAGCTTGAGCTTGATTATCAAGGCAGACTTTCCTGCGTATAGCAGGGTTCGTCTAACTATTCAAACCATCTGCTTCATCTTTAAAGGTCTCTACAACGATAGAGAAAATATCGTCCCAAACCTCATCATTTGCCAAAAACGGATAATCCTTCAGTAGCTTATTACTTTTAGCACCCTTATTTTGTAGCATGCTGCGAATGATTCTATCGGCATAGCTGTTGGGCATCTCAACAATCTCTTTTATCGCCAGTCGTGCATGGTCATGCTTTCTTAGGTACTGTGACTCGTTATGCATCTCTTTTTCAATAACATGAGCAATCAGTCCTGATAAGTACTGAACGTGAGGCGTTAGATCCATGAAGCGCCATGCAGGTTGAATCAGGTGAGTATTTCCAAAATTTAAGTTTGAGCGAATACCATCAGGGTAGGTAACTGCCTGTTTATCAAAGCTGTAATGATCACGGATTTGCTTCATGAGCGGCACAGAGACACGGTCTAAAATCTTATCATAGGCATGCCGGTCTGAGGGATGCTCGGCAATGGCTTGTGATATAGGTAGGATAATCGGCTCATGAATGACCTGGTCTCGCCTGAGGACGTCATTAATTAAAAAGCGATGTACACGGCCATTGCCATCCGCCAGCGGATGAATATATACAAAGGCAAAGGAGGCAACCGCACTACGCATCAGTGCTGATTGTCCCTCAGTCTTTTCCATAAATACCTGTAATCCTTCTAACTTATCAGCAATGTCATCAGCTGGTGGAGCAATATAATGCACAATTTCTTTAAAGCCATTGACCTGAGTATGCGACACAAAAACTGGTGATTGACGGACACCATACTGCTGGATAACCGTTTTGCTACCGAGTATCTCTTGTTGCAACTCTGCTAGTGATTCAGGATCAAGCGGAATGTCACCGGTGCCGGTACGCCGTGCCATCACATCGGCAAAACGTTCAATGCGTTTTAACTCTTTTCCCTCACCTTCTATAGTAAAGCTGGCTTTACTCTCTCGTAGGGTCATCCATACGGAGGCGCGCATCAGTAAGTCTTGCCCAAATTCATCGTTAAGTTTGTCAACCATTGTGGCAATATCGAGTGCAGCTGCTTGCGTAAAGGCCTCTGTTTTTACCAGCATCGGACAGAAATGACGGGTTCCTGCTAGATTGTCATTGATACGCCAGCGAGCGTTCTTGATGACCTGCGAAGGACTTGAAGTAACCAACTTCTTGGTATCCAAAGCATCCACATAGTTACCGCCTATATTACTCGGTACCTCTAAATGCTTATCCATGAGCCACTCATACAAGAAAGCCATTCTACGGGCATAGCTGCCTGTCGGCTCAGCGTTTACCCATGCTTGCACGTCATTTGCCCCTATCTGCTCAAATAGACGAACCAGTAACTCTAAATTCAGTACTTCATGACGCATGTGAAACTGTAAGTGCGCAATGATAGTGTCCAGTGGACGTGCGGTTTCCTGATAAGCGTTATGAATGACGTCACCGTCTTTATAGGTTTGTCTGCGCCCACCGATACTACTGCTGACATATAAAGGCGAAACCAGCTCTATGCTGGCATAACGGACAAGCCATGCTGCGCCAATAGGATCTGAGATAGGGGTATTCATCATGAGTGGCTCAAGCGATTATAGATAAGCCATTTTGCGCAAAAACAATTATGAATGCAATATAATGATTATTATAAAGCCTTATTGCATTAAAACGATTTTCTTATGACGTTGCGATGCCTTTAAATCAAGACCAAAGGTCACGTTGAGTCGATATTTAAAATACCTCAGCTATTGACCTGCTTTAAGACACGATAAACGGTAGCTACGCCAACACCAACCGCCTTAGCGATCTCTTCTTTTGTCATATTGTTTTGACTAGCCAATGCTTTAATACGATTGTGTTTTGCGGTATTGGCTTTCTTACCAGTGGGTTTATAGCCACTGTTGGCCAATCCTTGTTTAATGCGCTCTCTACGCTTGTCATTATCAAGCTTTGCCATGGTCGCTAATAAATCGATCAGCATATCGTTAATCACTTTTAGGATCTCACCTGTCATACCGTCACTCATCGTATGTGTGGTTGGTAGATCAGCCACCACCAATCGTAAGCCCTTATCTTTAATACGCTGCTTTAGAATCGAAAAATCATCTTGAGATAGTCTGCTTAATCTATCCACGCTTTCAACCAATAAAATATCGCCTTGCTCGGCGTCCTTTAGCAACTTAGCTAAGATTGGTCTATCGAGCTTTGTACCACTGAAGTGCTCAACGTAATCAACATAGCTATCACCATAGCGGCTACTGAAGGCAACCAAATCTATTAATGCTCTAGTAGCGTCTTGATCCTTAGTGCTGGCTCTCACATAAATACGAACGGTCATAATACCTCTTTGTATCAGTTAGACTTAATAATTGATGTTCATTGATAATAGCAAGATATTACTATCATTTAATATCAAATAAAAGTCAAATGATAGATAGGTTATCGTTTAGAAGTTTTATGTTTTGGGTATAGGTTAATGATAGGCTGACTAAGGTGATAAAACCACCTTAGTCTAATTCTAGGTAGGTTGTTAGCTTCTACATAGTTGATTTAGATAATCGGTCTTTTAGACGTACATTCATAAAACAGGTATATATTAGTGTAATGCCCTACATATATTTTATTTTTCGGTTGTCAAAAGCTATTATAGTCCCTTCTAATACATCAACAGCTTTATTATTAATTATGCTGCACTCTATGGCTCCTGAAATATAACTAATATCATTGCTGTTTGAACGAGAAAATTCACAATGAATTATTTGTTCTGCATCACAAACTATCGCTAAATTAGGGTTATGAGTAACCATAATTATTTGTCTCTTTTGCTTTGCTTCAGTTAACACAGGTACGAGTAAGCTAACTATTGTTTCGTTATCCAAGTTTTCTTCTGGTTGATCTAAGATTATAGGATTATTGTCTTTATCAACCAGGAGGTAGAAGATCAAAAGTAGAGCGCCTCTTTGTCCTGGTGAAAGCTGTTCTATTTGTGCATCCTGAAACATCAAAGTATATTGAGGTTTTAGATACTCTAGCCCAAATATGAAATCATAGACTTCATTAGCATTACGATCTTTCTTTAGTAAAGATTGTATGCCTGGTAGTTTTGAAGCTTCCTCAAGCCTCCCATGTAGTTCTTGAACTAAATTTATAAGAGAAGGTTTAGAACTTATATCATGCTTATCCATTAATTCTCTTAGTACCGCTAAGCTTTCACTCTCCCCTCTAAAATCACCGGCAGTTTGTTTAACCATTAAAAACAATCTATCGTAGATCATATCTAGGTTGCTTTTTAATTCTGACTGAAACTGCAGCTTATATTCGTTGCGTATTAGAGAATTACTTTGAATTAATTCTTGAACAGGTTTGAATAGAGCCTCCCTGCTGATACGTTGTTCATCTAGAATATCAAAAATTTGTGCGGTGATTGAAATTCTTTGGGTTTGCAACTCATCTCTTTCAATTGGCAAATCATTTAATTTTTCGAGCTGATGCTCCAATCCCAGTATTGTCTCAGGTAGGTCGTTTGATCCGACTATTCCAGCCTGTTTTTCTTCCCAAGTATTTAATAATTCTAGGTACTGCTGATAAGCCTGCTGTGGTCCATTTAATCTTGTATTTAAAGCGTTTCGTCTTAAAATTAAAATGTTTTTATTGATATCAAGATTTGCATCACTAGCTTTAATTCTTGTAATTTCAGTAGAAATATTAGTATCTGTTTCTGACAATATCAGCTCATGTACTTCTAACGAAAGCAAGCTTTCTAGAGTTAAATCTAAAGTTACCGCATCAACCAAATGATCACTTCTAAACTGACTCAGAGATCTTTCAACAACCTCAATTCCTTCTTTTATATTTAAATAAGACTTCTTCTTTGAAGCCAACTTAGTCAGCTTAATCTTATTTTCTTCTTGTTGTATATAGATAGCTTCTAATTGCCGATTTACATCTGTTAATTCGGCAGAGACTTGCTGTTGTTCTGCAGAAGACTCGATGGTTGGTTCAGAGACTTCCTCAGGTTTAGCCTTTGAATGCTCTTCAAGCAACCTATTCTTTTGAGTCAATTTCTCGCTAATCGTATTACGAGTTACGTCTGACATCTGTCCTTCAATATATGATATCTGATGATTGATCTTATGTAACACGCTTCTTAAACTATCAAAATTACTCCTCAGCGCACTTTCTTGTTGTTCGATAAGTTGTTCAAAATTATGGGCGCCTAGCCTAGTAGTTTCATTAGCATGAGAGAAAATAACAGCCCTCAATTCCTGTTCAAAAGAATTGGATTTACCGTCGACATGATCGTTACATAGCTCTTCAAAGTGTCCTTGAGGTATATACTTAACAAACTCAACATGTTCAATTTCTGGATCATCATTTAGGTTTTTTTCTAAAACTTGTTCATCTCCCCACATCAATTTTGCAATGAAATGTTTTGCAGGTACACCCACTTTGCCTCTGAAACGGTTTTTCTTTAAGAAAGAGAAATGATGACTTTGTTTTGAGTTGCCTACTAACGCAATAATATCTGCTAGTGCGCTTTTACCACTTCCTTTATTACCAATAATAGCAACCAAATCATTGTTTAACGTTAGTTTAGTATTTTCTAACCAGCGTTCATTAAATGCCGACAATGGAACTTTTGTCACCTCTAGCTTATCTATGAATATACTTCTATTTTCTCTTATCAACTTTAATTTGGGGGGCACTGCACCTATAAAAGAGCGTTTTGCAGGCTCTTTTATTGCTTGTTGTAATCCTTGGAAAGTTGGATTAGCTTTTATCCAAGTAGCTTTTCCTGAAGGGTAATCACCATATCCTCGTTGATCATCATTTCCTTGAATACCAATGAACCGATGCGCATCACTGCCAGAAACAGCTAGTCTTGGAGTATTATTTAATGCTATTTGGAAGTCATCAAACCACCGCTCATTTTTAGTGGTCTTAATACCAGAAAAAGCCTCCCAAATGCTAATATTTCTAGTCTCGAATATTGGCGAAGTTTTGAATAATCCTAAAACGTATACATAATGAGCATTACGCTCTATTCCAGTTAAACCATCACTAGTATCAAAAGGCATAAAACCTATAGCTTGTTTATTTTTTACTTTTGTTATGGCTTCCTTGTAACTTTCACAATTCAATTCAGCCATTATTGAACCAGCTTCTAGAGCATAATTTGTATGATCTAATACCCTAGATATATCTATGCCATGATGCCTTAACTTATCTTCAGGAACCGAACGAGCATAATCAATAAGAGCATCATTAGATAAATTTCTACATCCATCTCCTGGGAACTCTAGCTTCAAATTAGCTTTAAAATCTATGAGCTCTTGGTCTTTAATATTGTCAGAGAAAATTACATGTGCGTTTAATCTTCCTCCTTTTAGGGGTGACATTAGACGTAATTCTATACCAGGAAAAACTGTTTTTTCTAACTTTGGAGCATCGTCCTGCTTCAATCGATGCTTTAAAGCAAACCAACCATCAAAAGTCCAATAATCCATTATTGCAAATACTGCTGGTTCTGCTGAATTGAGTGCATTTATCATCTGATCAACTAATGGCGCATTTCTAGGATCACAAGGATCACTATTGAACTTCTGCCCAGTCCAATGAAACGATGCTGGCGTATGTATATGCAGATCCCATTTTCGCCATTCAGATCCATTAGGGTATTCACTGTTAATCATTAATACTTCCTATTTTTTAATGAACTATCTAGAATTCTCGATAAACATGATTTATTTGCAGAGCTTTCTATTGATTTAGCTAAACCTTCCCACCCACACCTTTAAACTTCTCAACGAAAGCTGCTATTTTCTGCAGAACACTTTGCTTCTTGGTCAGATACTGCGGGTTGAGAGGGTTTAGTTTAGGCAAGATAGCATTCAACTCTGTACCGTTCTCACTGGCGTACTCACGCTTTAGAGAAGCGGTAATATAACGCTTAGCAGCATCTTCATTCAGATTCTCAGCCGCAATCATATCTTTGACTTCACGTTGCTGCTCTACCTGAGCATAGCTAAAGAAGGCATCGATAATGCTGGATTTGTCAGGGATATTATCCAAGTTAGTTTGATTGATAAAATCTACCACCAAGCTTTCTTTGGCTCGGTTGCCAAGGCTTGCTCGAATCAAACGACGTACTTCTTCAACCAAAGCAGACTTGTCCTTGGTGTTTTTATTATGCTCAAAAATTAGCTCAAGGATATAATCTAGATTGATCTCCTGTGATTTGAGCAAGTCTATTTCAAAGACAACCTCATCCCAATCAATCGAAGACTCATCTTGCTGGTCACCCGCCTTTTCACGACGTAGCCAATCGCGTATATCGTTATAGGTTGAGCGATAATCTTGTACGGTACGTTCAGCAGGCACTTTAATAGTTTGCATAGCGGCTATCTCATCATCGTTTAGGTAATGCTCATCCTTAAACGTCTCAACAGCGTCAGCATCGGTCACATCCAAGTCTTGCAGTGCTTTTAGGCTTGCAAACTCATCATAGTTTTGTAATATATTCTCGACACGTAAATACTCCCCGAATAACAGAGATAAGACTCCTTCATCATCTGCTACCACACCATCGACCATATACAGATCTATATCTGTTTTAAAACTTGATAAAGCCATTTTATGACTTTCAATAAACATTTAGCATGATCCTTTATTCTGAGCTACTTTATTTGTAACTTACAGAAACTACCGTTCAACTATTTTCTCATCAATCATTTCAGTTAATAGCTCAGTCACTGTCTTTCGGTTATCAAGCGCAAACTTTTTGAATGCAATATACTTATCTTTGTCAATGTTAAAGTTTACTCGTGCCGTTTTTTGAGGACTATCGGTCACGTCTGACAAAGATAACTCATCTTTTACCTTCTTACTGGGACGACCTGCTGCTAAGCTCATCATTTACTCCTTATCAAAAAATGTTTTAACTTCATTAACCAATACCGTCATTTCTTGTACTGCATTACTGTTCACTGACTCAGTATCAAATACGGTCTTGCCTAATGCTGCGCTATTTGGATAACTTACACGCTGCATAATTCTACTATCTAACACAGGTAGACCGTACTCTAGTAAAACTGAAGCCACTTCCTTACCAATATTAGTATTCTGGATTGCCCTAGACACTACAAAGGCTGCTTTTAGTTTACCGTCAGTCATCTCTATACGCTGCTTTACTAAGTCTACTAAATCGCTAGTCGCCCAAACATCGTATGGGCTAGGCTGTACAGGAATTAATACAAAATCAGCTGCTTTAATTGCAGATAAAGCCAAACTAGTTGCTTGTGGTGAACCATCAATCACAACATACTCTTTATCAGAGACATTTTTTAGATCTTTATCAAGCGTAGGTCTATCGAGACCTATCACTGGTACTGGATTATCTTCATCTACAGCTCGCCAATCACGTGCACTGCCCTGCTGGTCACTATCTACTAGCAATACACTATGTCCTTGCAGCTGCAAGCCACGAGCTAATTGAGTGGCAATAGTTGTCTTGCCACTGCCTCCTTTTTGATTCAACACAGCAATGACTTTCATAGAGCAATCCTAATTTTGAGTATTTGAGTATTTGAGTATTTGAGTATTTGAGTATTTGAGTATTTGAGTATTTGAGTATTATTAAGACTTTACTCAATAGTTAGATGAATAGCAACATTTTTAAAAAATAACTATATCTTTGATATCGACTGAATTTCTATGTGAATAATATTCATAAAACTGCATAAATTTGTCAAAGACTGAGATGCCCCAGTAAACTGACTGCTAACATATAAAGTGTAGCTATCAAGTATCAATATGAGCTACTAAAAGCAATACTTTAGCCGCTCATATTCGTTATAATCCGCTCACCAATCAAAAACCACTAATATGAATGAGGGAACCACTATGGTGAAGTGTCACTTATCGACCATCATGGGTGAAAGACGCCTTAAAATTGCCGATATCTCAAGAGATACTGGCATCAATCGTGGCACCATTACTCGCATGTATCATGAAGAAGCCACCCGCGTTGATCTAGATGTCATCGAGTCTTTATGTACTTATCTTAGAATCAATGTTGGTGATTTATACGAAATCATAAATGAGGACAGCAGTGAGTCACCAGCATAAATAACGTTGTCATGAGCTGTGATTGTCTTTAAACGAATAAAAAGACCTACAGAAGGTTATTTTCTCTTGCAATAGATTAAAATATAGGTATAATTTGACCTGTAGTAAGTCATTTTATTTATTATATGTATATAATGGTCTATAGGAGAATACCAATGAATAACAATCTATCTCGGCTCAATAGCTGCACATGGTTTAGTGAACAGACTAAAACGTTAGCCTCTCAGCTGTTATTAAGCTTACAAATACAGCAAGGCGTACAGCTGGCAACCCTACTTGGTGTTGACCCCATTCTTTATAATGATGAAGCGGTTTATGTCTGGGTGCAACGACAGCTAGATGACGGTCTTATCGTTGACGATCATGCGTTAAGCACCCTTGAAACTGCTTTTATAGAGTTGGTCACAGCTCACACTGACCAAGCAGCGTAATGGCTTTAGCTTATATTTACAGACAACTTGTTTAACAAGAAACAATAACCCTTAAAGCCAGATAAAGTGTCATTATCTGGCTTTTTGATATAGACAAAGATAACGACAATCAAACAAGCTTTTTTCAGTCTTATATGTCTCAGAAGACGCACTTTTGGGCAATATGGCTTACTATTACCATATGCCTTTACTCAGTCGGCTCTGCACGCGGCACCCCAGCTATTTTATAATAAACAAAGCCTCTCTCATCTCTCAAAACACTTTTACTGTCTGCTCTAACGCACCAGCTGATTGCATCAGGCTGCGCTTCATTAACATCACAAGCCAAAATAATCTGCTGACTTTGAGCGTTATCAAATGCCTGCTTCCACCCCGTTTCAAGCTCATCGATGCCGCGCTGTAGCTCTGCTTGCTGGTATCTCATCTCTGCAATCTCATCAAAGCTTGGCACATACCAAAATACCAGGGCCACCAAACTTATTATCACAGCCATCGTACCCGCTGCGACAGCGGCTGCAATCCTTTTAATACTCATAGTCTCAATGGACTTATGAATTTTGTCCAAGTCTTTACTAGCTCTACCCTCAACCTGTTCAATCCGCGTTTTGGTGGTGGTCTCAAAGGTCTCAATATCTTCAATAATCTGCTTATGACCAGCTTGGTACTGATTGGTGAATAGGGCTAGATTGTCAGCGCCTGCGCCAAGCTTGTCAGCCACCGCTTGCATGGTACTCACTTGTACCTCTATGCTGTCGTTTTTAGCAGTGACGACCGACTCTACAGCCGTATCAATCTGCTGTTTCATATCGGTGATGATGCCTGCTATTTTGTCATCATAACGACGCGGCATATCATTGTCAGTAAAAGCAGTCACTGCCGCTTGTAGCTGCTTTAACACGAGTTCTTGATACTGACTCAATGCCTGCGAAGTCGTGCTTGCGCTACTACCTAATTCTTCAATGGCAGAAGACACCTCATTCACCTTGCTATCAATACCGCTAAGCGAACGCTCAAGCCGCCTCGCTACCGCATCATCGGCTCGCTTAATCAGCTCACGCAAGGCCCCAATGACCGGAGTCAATGAAGTCACTAGGTTAACAAGTTGATCGTGTATGTCTTGCTCAGTGCGGTCATTTTTATTCATAGTAAGTACTCATTATTGTAATCATCACAACTAAAATGGGCGTGGTGACGAGTAATGGCGCGCTTTTTCTTGAACAGCCTTGTCTATATCCAGCACTTGTGCGGCCAAGATTTGCGCTAAATTTTGCGTGCCCACGCGGATGTCAGGAACCTGCTCAAAACGCTCATTAAGCGCGTTTATAGTATCAATTTTATGACGGTCGCTAGGAAGCGTGCCGAGCGCTTGTAATAGTGTCTGTACCGATGTATCTCTGTCTATCGTCACCCGTTCTGCATCCGTGTCTCGCAAACGCTTTTGCAACGCGGTGACGTTATCAGTATGCTGAAGCGTTTTTAAAACGAGGGCCTCAGCAGCTAACTTTTCAGCCACCTCTATCACAGTGGCAGTAGTATCAATCGCTTTAAAGTCGATCTTATCAATACGGTCTTTAACCCGTACCAGCATATTATCAAACCTGCTCTGATACGCCTTGACTTCTGCCTGTCGGGTACGCGCAAGGGCAGTAGCATCTTGCTCTTTTTGTTGTTTTTCTTGCCGCCGCTTCTCTGCTTCCTCTCGTGCACGCTCAGCCTTTTTCTTAAGCTCTGCTTGCTCATGTGCTTTGTTGAGCTGGTACTGAAGCCTCATCGTACGGTTGCGCCAGTCATCAAGCCGATCTGCGTTCAATTGAGTGGTCTTGGTACGGGTAATCTCATCGTATAAGTCATCATCTTGCACAATCACCGCTTCACTTTGATCAAGAAGGGCAATACGCTGCTCATAAAACGGCGATAGGCGCTGATAGGTTTTTTGACTGGTATTGATTTGCAGCTTTAATTGTTTGATGTCTTCATTATTGGCGGTTTTAAATGTCTTTACATCAGATACAAGCATCTTCAAACGTGCCTCAGCGGTATCATCTATCTCTACCGCTTTAAGAGCACGCAGCGCCTCACGCTCTTGCTCAAGCGCTTTAAAACGCTCAACATCAAGATCTGCCAGTGCCGCGAACTTATGATAGGTGTCAAGGTTGCTCGTTATCTCGATCGCCTGCAAATCCTCAAACGTCTCCCGCCAGTGCCGCTGCAGCTCAGTTTTTTCAATATCAATCTCATCAAGCGCTTTAAAGTCAGTAGCCAGCTTATTCAGCGTTGCGGCAAACGGTTTTAAGGTGGCCTTTAGCGCCTTATGATCATCAATAACTCGATTGTTAAGGGGAATAAGATTTTTTAAAACCGCTTTATTGTTCAGCACCGTTTTATCAATCTGTGACAGCTGCTCTTCAAGGCGGCTAACAGCGCGGCCTGTTTGTAGGGTGTCATCTTGTCTAAACTGATCAACCGACGCTAAAGCCGTCTTTAGTGCCTCGCTTTGCTCTTTCGTATGTATTTTCCGGGCAAGCTCAATCATTTTTTGGCGGGGCTCGCTAAAATCCTGTCCCACCTCCTTGGTGAACCGCTGGGTACTCTTAATGTTTTTATCAATGGTAATAATCTGTTTAGACTGAAGCGCTAACTCTTCATACAGCGCATCAATGGTTGAAAATAAGGCGCTGCGTACCATCTTTTTTTGACTCACAAAGTCGGCTGAAATTGCTAAAAGCTCATCAAGTGCGTGATCATTGGCCACATCACTATGCGTCTGACTGTTATTTTTAGGGATAGCGGGTTCAAGTTCAGCGGCAGGATCTACAAAGCGGATATTACTGAGCTCAATTCGCGCAAAGGGCTTACGCTTTTTATAATGTACTGTGACGCCGTTAACCTCTTGCTCATTGCTTTCTAGGTCAATACGTCCCTTGTCGTCATACTCAATTACCAGACCATTTTTTTCAATGTAAGCATTGATCTCATCAATCGTCTCGTTGTACTCATGAATCACTGAACGATTGCCTTTGAGAATATCCTTATACAATGACTTGCCCAGTTTCATTTTTGGTAAAAGACTGATGCCCAGCTCACGGTAGGATTTCTCACTAATGGTTTTATTCTCAGGCAGTAGCTTATTGGCCATATCCGCCCAAAGGGTGCGTTGATATTTAAGCTCATCGCCGCGCCCGTTTAACCCCTTAGATAAACGCTCCTCCGTTGACCACTGCAGCCAATTCTTGCGTGCTGATAAAGCATAACCCTCAACATCCGCTACTATCTCACGGCTTGAGAGTAAAATATGGGCATGAAAATTACGACTGGTCAGCTCAACCACTTCAACCTCCCCCACATGTTTCTCGTGACTGTGGGGCCGATGAATGGCCACATCGACAAGCACGTTATAACGATCAGATAAGGTTTGAGCGTAGCGCTCGGCCAGAACTATACGCTGATCAGCGGTGATCCCATCAGGAAACATCACATCAATCTCAGTACCCAATTGCGCGTTTTTACGAGTCTCAATGCGTTCGATATCATTCCAAAAACCCTCACGTGTCACTGCTAGATCCCCAGCAAGAGTTGGCGTTATCAACGCCATATGCACCACATTTTTCTCAATAACTTGCGTATATTTAGTGCCATCACTGTCCACTAAGTTTAAGATTTTATCTTTAGCTTTACTGGTATAATCGTGGACGACTCCTGACTGCCCATCAACCAGTTTTGAGCCAGAATTATAAGCCGACTTTGCCACCACGCTATGATTTTTCGCCTTACTAACGGCGCTAACCGACAGATGAAAACCTTTATTATTCATAGCAAAAAAACCCAATATTGAGTGATGATTTTTTGGGGGTTGTAGGGGGTTCGCCCCCTGCCGGACGACGGAGTTTATGTAAAAAAAATAGCGCCCCTTGTGGGCCTTTTTTACATAAACTCCTAAGTTCGCTCTTAACAGAGGGTTAAAATACTACT
>NZ_JAGKSC010000014.1:0-11247 GCF_017942195.1 Psychrobacter sp. K31L
TGCTGAATAGGTCATGTGTTCTTCTGCCATTTCGCTTGTTTTAAAACGATTGTATCTTATTTATAAAGAACTGACTATATAATGTAAAACGGCATACCCGCACTGAAAGCAAAGCGCTATTTGCATACGCATTAAACTATTAATACATCTATTAGAATAAATGAGAAACCCTATAATGAAACAATCTTTTCAGACCCTGTTAAATCAAGTGGGACTTACCGCTTTAGTGACAGCATCATTACTATCTGGAACCGTACAAGCAGCAGATAATAATGACCATCTGAAGAGCACCGTTGATCAACAAGCCAAATTACTAATGAATGAGCATAATATTTCAGGAATGGCTTTTGGTATTATTATTGATGGTAAATCACATTTCTATCATTATGGTTTGGCTGATAAAAAAGCCAAAATACCTGTCTCAGAAAACACTATTTTTGAGCTAGGCTCAATCAGTAAGACGTTTGCTGCTACCTTAGCCAGTTATTCAGAATTAAATGGCACACTTAAATTAGAAGATACCGCTGACAAATATATTCCTTACCTAAAAAACAGCGCCATTGGCAACACCAAGCTTATAAACCTAGCCACCTATTCAGCTGGTGGTCTACCGCTACAAGTCCCTGATGACGTCAAAAACAATAAAGAGTTGCTTCGTTATTATAAATCTTGGCAGCCCGCCTTTTCTGTCAACTCAAAGCGTTTATATTCCAATGCCAGTATAGGATTGTTTGGTTATATATCTGCATTGAGCATGGATGCTGATTACACACAGTTGATGGAAGAAAAAATACTGCTGTCACTCAATATGCCCAATACCTTTATTAATGTACCTAGTGACAAGATGTCTGATTATGCATTTGGTTATAACGCTGCTGGCGATGCTATCCGAGTCAATCCTGGCATGTTAGACGCCGAAGCCTATGGTATTAAATCCACCATCACAGATATGACGCATTTTATGGCGGCTAATATGGGGCTAGTACCGCTGGATAAAGATATTCAGCAAGCGTTAGACAATAATAGAAAGGGTTACTATCAGGCGAGCACTTTTACCCAAGGGTTAGGATGGGAGATGTACCCTTATCCTACTCAGCTAGATACCTTGCTTGAAGGCAACTCAATGGACGTGGTACTAAAGCCTCAAGCCATTAAAACAGACAATCATCCAACGGCTGTCTTAAATAACGTCTGGGTCAACAAAACAGGTGCTACTAATGGGTTTGGTGGTTATATCGCTTATATTCCTGCCGAAAAATCAGGCATTGTCATTCTGGCAAATAAAAACTATCCAAATGCAGATAGGGTTAAAGCAGCGTATACGATTTTAGAGAGTGCGATAACTCATTAATTGAGCATGAGTCACAAAGCACCCTTATAGAAAACAGCCTTTCGTAAATAACCCAGCTAGATGCTGGTTTTTTTTGCGTTCAGTTTTTAAGAGCACCCTTCGACCAAATAAATCGCTTCTGGTATACCGATATCGATGCTTTCTACCTCACCTTTTAATAGGTTTTTATTGTCTGATTTCCACTCAGTCGCCTTAATTGTAGAATCACTCAGCTTTTGACCGCCCTTGATATGATATTCAATTTGTAGGGGTAACTTATCCTGTTTATTATTAAGCTCAATATTTTCGTCTTTTAAGAGTTCTCCGAGTGGGCTTTCTTTTATTACCTTGAAATTAACATTAGCAATCAGGCTATAGTAGTCACCATCAACCGCATATTTATCGACCTCGTAAGTGAGATCGTCATCATGCACTTTCATAACCGCTGTAGCTGAATCGCCAACGTTGATGTCTTTATAAAACGGTATGCTTGGATTCTGAATACTGATCAGAGCAACTTTACCATCTATGATTTGATATAGCATAGAAGCACGTTCACCGTACTCTTCATCGATATAGCTCAATTTTGGATTACTGACGTAATAGCACTGTTCGTTATCACTCTTTGCTTTGGTCATGCCTAGGCTACTTAGCAGCTCAGGGGTAATAACCTGACCGAAGCTTAACTTTTGATACCCTGACGGGCTGACGATTTGCTCATCAGCTATATCTGCTGCTTCGTTAGTTTGTGCTTTATCCATAGCACTTGTATCTGTAGGCGCTGGATTGACAGACATCTCATCATTCTTAGCCATGTCTTTATCTACAGTATTCGTTTGTGTAGTATTCGTTTGTACAGCGCCGTCATTATTGGAAGATGAGGGCTGTGAGTCACAGCCTGTCATTAGTTGCACAGTACCGATTAATAAAGTAGAAATCACTGCCGTCTTAATTATTGGCAATGACGATGTTAAATGAAAAATTAACATGGCTGAACTCCATACCAGTATTTCGACTATTTTGAAATGATTTTATAAGACAGAACCTAAACTTTACGCTGCTCAAACTTCAGCGCTCTCTACCCAAGAAAACGCTTCCATGATACTCATCCATTGATCGTCTAATCCCGCTTTTAGCAATAATGGCTCGCCGGTGACCGGATGGCTGAGCGCTAAAGTTTGGGCATGTAGCAGCATACGTGCGCAGTCGTATTGAGTGCGAAAAAATCGATTGTGCCGTCCGTCGCCGTGGCTGGTATCGCCTACTATGTGGTGGAATAAATGTCTCATGTGCCGACGCAGCTGATGCTTGCGACCGGTCTCGGGTGTTAAGCGCATTAGACTATAGCGGCTAGTTTCATGCTTTTTTGACACCGCAAATGGCAGCTCAATTTGTGCCAAGCTCTGCCAATGGGTCACCGCCTCTTGAGCGGGTTTGTCCAAGTTGGCAAACTTATCAGCAATGGCATCGGGCTTGAAACTTAATGCATAATCAACGGTGCCCTGCTCTGGCATAAAGCCACGCACTACGGCTAAGTATTGCTTAGAAACCTTATGCGCAGTAAAAGCCTCGGTAAGACTGCGCGCCACGGCTGAGCTCTTGGCGAACAACAATACGCCTGATGTCGGCTTGTCTAACCTATGTACCGGAAATACATGGCAACCTACCGCATCACGGGTGAGTTGCATCGCAAAGCGGGTCTCGCCTTTATCCAGCCAACTGCGATGCACCAATAGACCCGCCTCTTTATTAATTGCCACCAAAAACTCATCTTCATAGATGATTTCTATTGGGTTAGCGATTTGATTGGCGGTGTCACTTTCGATATCTATGTTTTCAATGCTCATATTTTAAATACTATTATTTTAAATATGGTAATTATATATCTACTGTCTTTTATATATACCCTTTTTATTGCCCTAATAAATTTGGACTGTATTTCAGAGAAATAGGATGTATATAAATGATGGTTAGCTCAACCAATGAAAACGGTACGCCAGCCAAGCAACGATAGCGCTCACTGAGCCAGTTAAAATTCCGCCCCACGCAAAATCTACTAACGCGGTATCTAAGGTAAACCCTTTATACAAAGCTAAGTTGGTAAAGTCATAAGTTCCATATGCCATCAGTCCTATCAGACCACCCAGTAAGAAAATATGGCCAACAGACGCTCCTGCCTTGATTTGCGGATACAGAACCAATATACAGAGTGCCAATATATAAAACATATAAAACACGCCAGCGGCCATCATATTTGGCTCATCAGCCAATAGGTGACCGATACGTGACTCATAAAAAGCCCCTTTCATGGTCGTAAGCCAAACCGCATCAACGCCCAAAAATATGACAACAGCAGCCAGATAGATAAATACGTAAGCCATAATAATATCCTTTTATAAGGGTTGCTCAGCATTAGGCGCTTTTGCACCAATACGCAACCTCAGATCAAACAATGCGTTAAGCGGATACCTTGTCTGCCGCTGGCAAATCAGAAAAATGCAGCGTATCGATGTTATTTGGTTTGACCGCTGTTACCTGTACCACGCCGATGGTGCGCTCCAAAAACCCGCCTTCACAGTAGCAGAAATAAAACTCCCACAAGCGGATAAAGGATTCATCATAACCGAGTGCTTTGATTTCATTGCGCTGCGCCATAAAAGCTGTGCGCCAATCGCGCAGTGTATAAGCATAATCAAAACCATAATCATGCAATTGTTTGATAACCATATCGGTCTGCTCAGTAAACTGGGTATTGAGCTCTTGGTTGGACAACAGACAACCACCTGGAAAAATATGGGTCTGGATAAAGTCAACCGAATCGATATAATCTTGATAGTTCTGATCATTGAAGGTAATCGCTTGCAGCACCATCAGCCCTGTTGGCTTAAGCAAACTATTACACTTAGCAAAAAACGTCGGCAAGAATTCATGCCCGACCGCTTCAATCATCTCGATACTGACCAATTTGTCATACTGCCCAGTCAGCTCACGATAATCCTGCTTGAGAAGGGTAATTTTATCAGACAGTCCAGCAGCTTCGACTCGCTGCTGTGCCTCGTTATACTGCGCATCAGAAATGGTCGTTGTCGTTATATGACAGCCGTAATGCTTGGCGGCATAAATAGCGAAACCGCCCCAGCCAGTACCGATTTCAATGACATGGTCGTCAGCACTCAGTTGTAGACGCTGACAGATAAGCGCCAGCTTATGCTGCTGGGCATCGCTCAGTGTCGTATCAGGCGACTGATATACTGCCGACGAATACATCATGGTATCGTCTAAAAACCGCTCATACATATCATTGCCCAAATCATAATGCGCTAAGATGTTGGATTTTGAGCCAGATTTATCATTACTACGCAGTCGGTGCTTGGCTTTTTCAAAAGTTTTGCTGACCGCAGCGAAGCGGTTTTCTAACTGGTTAAGCACGGCTAAGTTGCGCGCTGCCAGTCGAATCAAGCCAGTCAGATCATCCGTATCCCACTCACCATTGATATAACTGTCTGCTAGAGCAATCGAGCCACCAAATAACAATTGGCGATAGACAGCACTGTCATGAATCATTAACGTGACATTTAAAGGATGGCGACCCACTGCTGAGCTGCTCATCGCTTCAGCGGCTTTGCTACCAAAGCTTTGCTCTTTAGGCGCGTGCTCATCGAATGCTTCGATCAACGTAATACTGCCGAACTGCACGTGCTTTAACGCGCGAAAGATCAACTTTCTTGCCAAATGATTAATACGGTCATTGACTGGTCGCAATACAGCACTGTCATTAACGGTTTTATTGATACGTGCGGTAAATCTTCCTAATGTCGAAGCTGGATTTCTGTTGGTCGGTCGTGCTGACATCGTCTACTTATCCTTATTTAAAGGCCTTATGTTTGGACATTAGGCTCTTGAAGTCGCGTGGCTTAATTTTTAAAATTGATATTAACTCTGTACTGAGTTTTACATTTATACTGAATGTTAACTTTGCACTGGTCAAACACTGTTTTTTTTATTAGCCGCTTGCTGCTGTTTGCTATCGGCTAGCTTTTCATCATAATTAATATAAGGCACTTTTTTAATCGCATATAGTTTAAAAGCATGCCAATAAATACGCGTTAGCGACGTCATATTCATCAGCGGATTTTTACGCAAGCTATCACGCACTGTTGCCTCGGTCATTAGTACGCCAGACACTTTTATCCCAGTCTTTAGCACCTCTCCCCGCTCGTCGCTAATATCGATGGCAATGCGCACTTGTAAGCAGTTATCTGGCTGTTGTTCAACCTTAACTTGCCAGCGATAGAGCTGGTCGATAGGATTAAATGGCGAGACATGAAAGTCTTTGTCATGGCAGAATTCGGTATCTGTCCCATCTAATAAAAACCCATAATAGTGACGTTTATTCCATGGTGTATTAGAGACTTCAGCCAGTAAATGCGTTGGCTGCTGCTGCTCATTAAAGCCCAGATAAAAATTGACAGGGCTAAAATATATGCCAGCATTGCGGCAAACAACCAAGCCCAGCATGTCACCACTTGGCGCGCTACCAACATGGGTCATAAAAGCCTGACGCAGTCTTTGCTCAAGCTTTTGATAGCTACTGACGTTAACTAATTTATTGTTGGCTACTCTATTATTAGCTTCTTTACTGTTTTTAGCGTTTACATCGAGCGATTTTTTGGCATCATTTGGATCATTATTTTCACTTAGGCTATTTGGCTCTTGCGAACTTAATTCTTGTGATATGCTTTGCAAATAATCATCAGGATAAAACTGCTGTAACGCCTTTTTTCCTGCGGAGAATAATGGCAGTCCTTTTAAGCGCTTACGTTTACCAAAGCCTGCTGTATCGACTTTAGGGAGCGCCTGCCCTGCTGCTAACGCGCTAATATTGACACCCCAATAGCGATACGGGTACACAAACTTATGCACATTTGGCAGTAGCCGACTGTGCCACGTAGTCCCATGAAATAACTGGTGCGGCAAGCTGTCAGAGGTACAAGGTAACTCATGAGTTGGCATTGCGTGAGACGGATGCGCTGGGGTCATCATAATGCTCTCTTTTATTTCACTCATTACTATGCTGCTTGATACTATGTTGCTTATTAGTATGCTGTTCGGCTTTACGTCGACCAAATAAGCCACGTTTTTTCTTTTGTGTCGAGTCAATAGCGGCAGACTGCAAACGGTGAACGTAATCAACCAATTCCTGATTGGTCGTTGCCGTCACTACCTGACGCTTCGTCAGTTTACGTGACTGTTTATCCGCTTTTACTGGCAAGTCTTTATAACGAAACGGCGTGTGTGCACTATCGCTATCCGGCAAGTGACTTGGGTCGACTTCATCTTTTATGTCAATATTATGCCCAAGCGCTTGGCAAACTCTTAGACCACTACGCACGCCATCTTCGTGAAAACCATTGAACCAATATGCGCCGCAAAAATGCGTATGGAGACCACTGCCAGAGATGTCTGACCAGTTACTTTGAGCATCAATCATCGCTAGATCAAACACGGGGTGGCTGTAATCAATGCGTTTAACAACCTGCCTATCGTCAATATTTTCATTAGCTGCGGTTGGATTCAGTGTGACCAAATAATTATGCTTTTTGGTCAGACGTTGCAGAATATTCATATGATAAGTGAGTACAGGTTTTGAGGCGGCCTCTACGCGCTCAGTCTTTGTAGAATCAGTCTTATCGTCTATCAGATAATTCCAGCTTGCCCACGCTAGAGGTTTTTTCGGTAAAACATTGCTATCAGTGTGTAGGACAGCCGTATTTTTGGTAAAGCGGAAATGACTCAACACGTCAGCTTCATCGGTACTGGCATCTTTTAGAATCTTGAGCGCGGTATCTGCATGACAAGCAAAAATAACCTCATCAAACACAAAATTATCGATACGGTTATCAGCATTATCTTTGTTCTGAACCGTCAATAATACTTTATCACCATCACGAACCACTGACTGCACTGGGCAACTTATCCTCACCTTGCCGCCTGCTTTAACGAAGCGTGGAATCAATTTATTAACATATTGTTTAGAGCCACCTTTAATCGTAAACCATTGCGGGCGGTTAACCACATCGAGCAGGCCGTGATTGTCAAAAAACTGGGCGAAAAACACCAATGGGAAATCTTGTACTTCGTCGAGACTGGTTGACCAAATAGCAGACACCATCGGCAGTAGATAGTTATCGGTAAACAGCTGACCATAGCGTTTTTGCGCTAGATAATCGCCCAATGTTTGCGCAGTAAAGCCGCTGACATCTTGCCCCTGTGTGCGCGCCGCATCATAATCTTGGCGCAGCTGCTTGATATGCTTATTAAACTGCAGGATATCTTTGATAAATTGCCAAAATTTAGGGTTAAGGACATTTTTGCGCTGTGATAATAGTGTGTTGAGCGTGTGACCGTTATACTCAAAATGGCGAGCGGTATTTTTTACTGAAAAGCTCATATCCGTTGCTTGAAACGGCACTTGTAACTCATGAAGCAAGCGAAAAAAGTTGGGATAAGTACGCTCGTTAAAGACAATAAAGCCGGTATCTATCGCGCTGTTTTCTACTTTACTGTTCTTTGCTTTTTTGCCATCTTGTAACGTCACATCGATGGTGTTTACATGCCCACCAATATAATCATTGGCTTCAAATATCGTCACCTCATGCTCTGCTATCAAATAATGAGCACAAGTCAGTCCTGACACCCCCGATCCGATAATAGCGATACGCTTTTTCACGGGTGCATTAGCTGAATCTTTAAAGGCGTTAAGTTGTTTTTTATTGGTTGACACTGTATTCGTACTGGCACGCTTACGACGATTGAACAGCATAGAAGCATTCCTTTCTATATTTTTGTTTTTGCTATTATTTGGATGAGCGATATTTTATAAATCTCAAAGTCTTATTTTTTACTTAGCTTACTACCCACTTGTTGCCAAACCAAATCTGGCAATGTACCCAGCACCTTTAATGGCAGGGTGAGTTTTTTAGGGAACTCGATCACATCATGGCCGCTAGCAATACCATCACGTATCGCTTGGCTTGCCTGTTTTGGTGTTTGGATAAATGGCATAGGAAAATCATTTTGTTTGGTCATCGGCGTTTCGACAAAGCCCGGAACCACTAAGCTCACCGATACATCCTGCGGAGCAAGACTAATCTGTAAGGTTTTCATAAGATAATGGATAGCCGCCTTTGAGCTACCATAGGCTTCGGCACGAGCAAAAGGCACGTAAGCAGAGGCTGAACCGATACCGACCAAGCGACCTTTTGAAGCAATCAGCTTTGGCAATACGCCTTCGATGGCGTGCGATAGCGTGCCCATATTGACTGACATGACTTTCATAAACACACTACTGTCAAAGTTTGGCATGTCTAAATATTCACACATGCCAGCACCGCAAATCGCCACATCAATCTGGCTAATCTTGTCAAAGGCTGCAATGACTTTTTCTCGATCCATGAGATCCAAATCGATCGTCTCTGCACCTAGTGCTTTCAGCTCAGCCAGCGCTTCATCATCACGTCCAACGGCATGGACATGATGACCGTCTAACAGATAATCTTTGACCAGCTGCTTACCAATACCTGAGGTCGCGCCAGTGATAAGTATGTGTTGCTTTTCGGGAGCGTTTGTCATCGTTAATATCCTTTTTAACCAGTTTTATCATATAGAAATCTTAACCGCCATGATGCATTAATCGTTCGTTTTTTATGTTTATTGATAGTGAGTATTAGTAGCATTTACATTAACCAAGCATGGCGCTTATTTACCAAATCTAAATAATTATAGTATAAGGCTGCATCTCTATTGTTGTGACTTCGCAATCAATGACGCACAAGTCATGGTATCAATGTGACATATACTTGATCAAACAAAGGTTAAAACTCTCTGCAAAAGCGTCATTTTCTGTTACCGCCTCTATGAGACAGCGTAATAGCAGCATGCTACAATGCCAAAACTGGCAACCTTTATACTGAGCGCTAACGACTTATTATTCAGTAATAGCCATGTATTATTCGGCGATACCTGATATGCATAATAAAATGACGCTAAAAACGCTTAAACCATCTTATAACGTGTCCTGATAACGCTTAAAACGTTATATAATTACCAGCAGATTTTCACCAACCCACTCCCATACAAAAAGGAGCTCTCATGAGCGAATTGCAATTGTCTGACCGTGTCAACAACATCAAACCATCTCCTACCTTAGCAATCACCAATAAAGCCAAAGAGCTAAAAGCCTCAGGCAAAGACATTATTGGTCTAGGTGCTGGTGAACCTGATTTTGATACACCAGAACATGTCAAAAAAGCAGCAATCGATGCCATCAATGACGGCTTCACCAAGTACACTGCTGTCGATGGCACCCCAGAGCTCAAAAAAGCCATCATTGAGAAGTTCAAGCGTGATAACGACATCAGCTATGAGCCAAACGAAATCTTGGTATCGGTCGGTGGTAAGCAATCCTTCTTTAACCTTGCCCAAGCTTTTATCAATCCTGGTGATGAAGTGATCATTCCAGCACCATACTGGGTCAGCTATCCTGACATGGTCATCATCGCAGAAGGCGTGCCAGTTATTGTTAAATGCCCAGCTGAGCAGGACTTCAAAATTACCCCAGAGCAATTAGAAGCTGCTATCACTGACAAAACCAAAATGCTGGTATTGAACAGCCCTTCTAACCCAACGGGCATGATTTATACGCTAGATGAGCTAAAAGCCATCGCTGAAGTGCTGAAAAAGCACCCACAAGTCTATGTGGCCTCTGACGACATGTACGAGCACATTCGCTGGACGGGTGATAAGTTCTACAATATCTTGAATGCTGCGCCTGAGCTTAAAGACCGCGCGATTATCCTAAATGGCGTATCAAAAGCCTATGCGATGACGGGCTGGCGTATCGGCTATGCTGGTGGCCCTGCTAAGCTGATTGGTGCAATGAAAAAAGTACAATCGCAATCAACCTCATGCCCAACCTCTATCAGTCAAGTCGCTGCCGAAGCTGCTATCAGTGGTGATCAAAGCGTACTAGAGCCTATGGTCGCGGCATTTGAAAAGCGTTGTGATTTGGTCGTTGATGGTCTCAACGCGATCAAAGGCATTACTTGCCTACGTCCTGATGGCGCATTTTATGTCTATCCTGACATCAAACCACTCATCAAAGCCGCTGGTCTATCGTCATGTACTGAGTTTTCAGCATGGTTGTTAGAGAAAGTTGGCGTTGCGGTCGTTCCTGGCGATGCATTTGGTCTGGGCGGTTATATGCGTATCTCTTACGCCACTGATGAAGCGACGCTAAAAGACGCCTTATCGCGTATCGAAAAAGCCGTTGCTGATTTAGACGTTGCTGAATAACGATTATCGTTAATCTACTATAAACAGTAATAAGCATTAGAAATATGTAAATAAAAAAGACGCCCGCATAAACGATATGTGGGCGTCTTTCTTACTATGGTTTTAACAGCTATCGGTAATGAAAAACGTCTTAAAAGCCTTCATCATCCTATTAAAAATCATTAATGTTGTTAATTATGCAAAAAAAGCTTGACGTATTTTTTATCTTTGCTAGAATACGCCCCACTTAGCAAGAACTCGTTAGAGACTTTCTAAGCTCGTTGTAAGCCATTAAACACTTACAGCTTATTCTCCAATAGCTCAGTTGGTAGAGCAACGGACTGTTAATCCGTGTGTCCCTGGTTCGAGCCCAGGTTGGAGAGCCATATTTTAGTAGTAAATTTTTTGAGTCATCTTTGATTCGATTATGGCATTTGCCAAGACCCTCATCACTTTGATGGGGGTTTTTTTATGGGTGTTATTTATTGCTTTATGTTTTAGATGGTATATAGTCAGTTCATAATAAAAGAGATACAACCCATATCATGAAACAGTTTAGGCAGATTATTCTCCATCCATCCTTG
>NZ_JAGKSC010000015.1:0-6923 GCF_017942195.1 Psychrobacter sp. K31L
TATGATCGTGCTATAAGCTCAACCCACAAAGACGGTATAGAAAAGGTCAGTGTGGTCTTTGATAAAGATACGGTGATACCTACTCAAGCGGGTCACATCTTTACCAACACCCTCACCAACAGTGTGGGGGAGAGTACTGATTACCGCTATCGTTACACTAACAGTGAAGCACAACTGTTATCGGTAATAGGCGCAGGTTGTGTCACTTGTGGACCAAGCAACGTGAGCTACGAGTATGATAGTGTAGGGCGGGTCACTAAAACCAGTCAGCTTGATAGTCAGGGGCAAGGGCATGTAGTATCAGCTATGTCAACTACCTATGATACGCTTGGACGCACGATCAAGGTGACGCAAACCGGTAGTACAGATAGCAAGAGCCAGCAAACGTGGCTGGGGTATAGCTATGACAGTGTAGACTATCCCATGTTACCGACCTCAATCACTCGCCCTAGCGTGGTTGAAGAAGGTAAGACTTCAAAGACGACACTTACCTATGATGAGTCAGGTAATGTCACCGCGATGACCGAAATGGGTTATCAGCCTGCAACCGCAACTAGTCAAGCGCAGTCTATCAGTCGTACCACCAGTTATCGCTATGAGAAGATTAATGGTAAGCAACAGCTAGTCGCAGTAAATGGGCCTCTGCAAGGTGATCAAGATACAACTCGCTATCAGTATGATAAGGATAATCAGCTCATTAGTATTAACTATCCTGAGGGTTTGACTCAGGCTATGAGCTACGACAATCAAGGCCGAGTCGTCACTCTACTTAATATCGACGGCACAACAAACAAATATCAATACAATGCGCAAGGTCAAGTCACCCAAAGCGATCAAGCGGGACAAGTCAGCCAAATAAACTATGACCCATTAGGTAGAATACAGCAAATCACCGATCCACTCGGTCAGATACTGAACTACCAGTATGACGCAAGTGGGCAAATCATCGGCATGGGCGATGGTAAGCAAGCTCAAATTGATCTGACTCGTGATACTGAGGGCAATCTTACCGCTGCCAACTTACTAGTCGATGGCAAAGTAGAGCAGCAGACCGAATTTGAAACTCTTGATAATACGACTAAGCAGCAGCTCTTAGCCAGTATTAAAGCTATTGCTGAGGATGGACAAAGCAACAGCGCCCGTCCTGAGGTAGTTATCAACCCCTTTGAAAAAGTAGCTGCCCTGATCAATCAGCCGCCAACCTTTATACAAGCAAAAGTAGAGCAAACGGATGCCCAAGGACTTATCACCACCTATAGCGTTGACGACTTTAGCAACATTATTAGCGTCGACAGTCCCACTACAGGGGTTAGCAGCTACCAATATGATGCCAACCGCTTACTTATTGCAAGTCAATCACCGCTAAACGCGCAAACCTATCAGCGTGATAACATCGGGCGTGTCATTGGCATTACCGTATCGTCAACGGATGGTAGCACCGAACAGCATAGTGTTGAGTGGGGTAAACACAACAAACCCACTAAAGTCACCTATCCTACAGGGCAAGAGCGCTTTAGCTACAATGATAATGCCCAACTACTCACTCATACCCAGCAAGTCGATAATCAAAGCTTCACCCTCACCTATAGCTACGACGATCAAGGCCGAGTCCAGTCCAAAACCCTCCCTGACGGCAACGTTATCAAGTACACCTATAACGGTGATGACAAGAAAAAAGTAGGCGTACTGAACGGCATTTATCTAAAAGGCATTTTGGACAAACCCATTATCACGGGTCTAAACTCAGACAGTGACACCAGTCTGGTACAGAGTTTTAATTTCGGTAATGGCATTAGTAACCTGGTACAAAAGGATCAAAACGGCCGTATCGTTCTAGCAGGTAACCCCAAAGTTGGACAAACTGCCCTTAATTACGACCCTAATCAGAAACAGCTAGAACCTGAACAAGTCACTCAAACCCACAGCGGGCAGATGGGTGATGCTATTCAACCTCAAAGTTCTGTCAGTCAGCAAGTGCGTACCGTGCTTGACCAAATCCTCTACGATCAAAACCCTGAGCCATTAACCGTTGCACAAAATGACATTGTAGAACAGATTAGCCAAACCCCTGAGATAGATCAATGGGGCAGAACCATTAAACAAGGCGATCAGCACTACGAGTATGATAGTCAAAACCGACTGATTAAGATTACCAGTACTAATGGAACAGGCAACCTAATACCCGTAGCTGACTATCGCTACAACACTTTTAACCAGCGTATCACTAAAACGACCTACAATAATCAAGGCAGTACCACCAAAACCACCTATTACTTCTATGATGGTAATCAGATTATTGCTGAAACTATAGACGCGGCTACCCAAACGGCGAAAAACCTTAAACAATATATTTGGCTGAACGACACGCCTATTGCCATCCTTAAGCAAGATGAGCTGTACTATATTCATACCGACCATAGAAACGCGCCGATAGCGGTCACCGATAGTATTAGTAAACTGGTATGGCAAGCAGATAACGAAGGCTTTGGTTATGCCAACATTAATGCCAAAAGCACGTTCGAGCTTAACCTGCGTCTATCCAACCAATACTATGATAGTGAAAGCGGTTTACACTACAATACCAATCGCTACTATGACGCACTAAACCAGCAGTACCTCACCCCCGATCCGTTAGGTCTAGCAGCAGGGCCTGATCTATTCGCCTTTGCCCTCAATCAGCCGCATTCGGTTAGCGATCCTGATGGGTTGTATCCTGATTATCATAAGAAAGACGTTTCCTTATGGAGTGCAGAAGAAAAGTTTGAATATGTAATAAGTAAAGCATCTGAGAGGTTTATCGGTGATGTTAGACAAGCTCTTAGAGATTTAATTTCTTCACCTAAAACAATAGCTACTACAGCACTAATTTTCGCAGTATATGCAGCAGCCCAAGCTACACCAATAGGTTGGGTTGCAGATGTAGCTGTGTTTGGATTAGCGGCTTGGTATATAGGTACAGCGGCTTTTAATATATTAGAAGCGATAGTTGACGTTGGAAAGGTTGCATTATTACCTTGTACTATCAGTGATTTAAATAACGCAGTGAATTCCATGGTAGCTGGAATAAAAGGAGCTATAGAAGTTGTAGGTGCAGTTGCTGCAGTAACTAAAATACCTAAAATTTTGAAATCCTTAACTTCAAAACTACCTAAAGTGTCATCAAGTATTATTAATAGTGTAAAAAATAAAACTAAAAATAGTTATTTAGCTCCAATTAAATTTTCTTCGTTAAATGACCTAGCAGAAAAAGCTTTTTTATTAGGGCCTAAAGTTAAATCCTCTACTGGAAGAAACAACTTAAGTAACGATGGAATCCTAGGTGAAAGCGTAGCGAAAAATATCTTGGAAGCAGCAACAGGTGCTAAATATCGTGGTATACAAAATGGTAGTGGCAACGGTCCAGATTTAATTAGAATAAATAAAGAAACTAAAACTATAGAACATGTTGAAGTCAAATCGAAGATGCCAACCTCTAACCCTAATACACATAAGACACCTGTATCATGGCCTAACGGAAAACCAAATGAAAGGTTTAGAACTTGGATTTTAGAAGCTAGAACTGGCAAGATTTCTGGCAAAAGTGTATCAAAGGATGATAGAGAGTATGCTGAACAAATTTACCAGTTACTTTATGGGCCCAATGCTACCTACACTCTTGATAACAAAGTAATGCAAGTGGTATTGCCTAAAATCAACGAAACAGGTAATACTATTGCAAAGATATTCAAATGGACAGGAAGTACTAAGCCAAGTGAAAGGTTAAAATAACTATGAAATATACAAGAGCAATTACTAATAAAAAATTTCCAAATATAAGGAATTTTCTCAAAAAATCTCATATTGAAGTCGATATATTCGAAAGAAATGAAAGACTTTTGAAGTATTCTTCAGGAAAAAGGTTTGAAGTTCCACCTACAGAATATATTGAAGGGTACGAATACAATGCCAAAAGAAACGTTGCTGATGACCTGAGTTTTTCTAATTATATTGAACTCTGTAACTCCTTATATAAAAAACTTTCTGGAGCTAGTAATCAAGATGAAATTAATAGCTTCACCTTAATGTACTACTGGGGATTACGTCTTGAAATGTTTTTTTATAAGAGGAACGTTGAAGAATTTAAAGAAGGTAAAAGGGATTTTGTTAACACAGGATTATCTTTAGATAGTATCGTATTTTTAATTGCTCATTTGTTTGTTCTTGACTGGGAGCGAGAGTCATACCAGTTAACTAAAGACCTGTTTGAGATTATCAATATTAAGTTTGATGTTGTTAGTGGTGTTGAAAATCAAGAAAGACCTTCAGATGCTCAGTATTTTATTTTGAATTTTCTTAATAGACAACAGGGATGGAATATTCCTTGCGTAATTGAATTTAAGCCTACTGACAATGTATACAAAAAAATTATTGAAGATTGGAGTCTTGAAGGGTGTCGTACGCTAGAGGAGCTTTTTATTGACGCTTGTAATAGACATATAAATGAAGCAAAGTTCTTCGAAGAAGATAAAGAGTTTCAAAAGTATTATGATTTTGGGAAGTATGAGTTCTTTTACTATCCTTTTGAGGTTTTGATTGTAGAGAAGTTAAGAGAGAAAAATAATTTGAACACTATTAAAGCTGATCATTCTCTATTGAAAACTCCTTTAGGGGGTTTACCATCTTCGTCGAAGTCAGAAAATTACTGTGACGATTTTCTTGTTAACCTTCTTGTTCGAGTCAAAAGTGAATATCCAAATTTTGCTGAGGATTATAAATTACCTAAAAGCACTGAGCCCAAGAAAAATAGTTGGAAGTTTTGGTAGTTAAAAAAAGACATTTCATTTGTTACTGTGCAAATGATTTTCTTCAAGAAAGAGAGAAGGACGCTATAGTATCTGCGTAGAAAAGTTAGTTTAGAGCATATTATGAAATTTAAATTTATAGGTACGCCTATAGTCAATGCACTACAAAAGAGTTATGTTTTGGATGAATATCATAAAACAGTTTAGATAAGTCGTTTTCCATCCAACCTTGGCGTAGAAACTTCACTTGAGCCCACTTCTTCTCGATGGGATTTAAGTCAGGACTATAGGGTGGTAAGAATAATAGCCTGTGGCCATGTCTGTTAAGCAGCTTTTGAACGCGCTTATGAAAGGCAGCATTATCCATAACGATCACACATTTTCTCTTAAGCTTTGGTATCAGTGTGAGCTTGCACCAATTATAGAAAATCTCTTTATTGATATTTGTTTTTAAGCAATCGAGTGCAAACAGCATTTTGCCACATAGTGCACCAATGACGTTGGTTCGATCCTTAGCTTGCCAGTTGTAGCGATCAATACAAGGTTTACCAATGGGTGCATAGCCACAAGGACGCATTGTTTCACTCTCAAAGCCACTCTCATCCATGTAGACAATAGCAAAGCCTTGAGAGATGAAGTGATTAAGTTTTTTTAGGTAGTACGCTCTCTTTACTGGACAAGCTTTGGGATGCTTAAGTGTCTTTTTTTTTGCTAATACCAATACGCTTTAAGGCTTTACTGATACCTGTTGGACTACATTTAAAACGCTGTGCACGCTCATAGTGATAATCGTCAGGGTAATCCTTAACATCTTGAGCTAAAGCGTCATCTTCTATTTTGTAGGGCTTAATATCTTGGGTGGTTTTACTGTGAAGACGCTTTTTCCACTTTTGGATAGTCGTGGGACTGATGTCATAGAAAATGGCAGCTTCAGCAAAGGTCATGCCTTCATCTAAGCTTTTCAGTACTTGTTTGCGATAATCTAGGGAGTAAGTCATGGTCGTTTATAGTGATAATCGTTTAGTTGATTTACTTTATAACATTTTTAAAGTCAGCTGACTATACAATGGACTCTTCAATAAGAGTGAGTACGAAACATATAGTGAAGCTGTACACAAAAATAATTTCTTTAATAATGAAAGGGAAGGTGTTTATGGTAAGGTAAAAATAGAGTATAACGATAAAAAAATATTTTTAGATATTTACTCTGATACTCTTGTTAATGCTTATGGAATCGAATGGGATGATAAAACTGATTGGCTTGCAGTGATAGGAGTTAGTAAAGAAACTTACAACTTGAAAATGCAAGATAATAAAATATCAATTTTTGACTCTAAATTGAATTTTGTAAGATATGTAGAATTAAAAAATATGAAAAATATATTGTTTGATGGTAAAGAATTTCCTATTGAGCGAATAATTAATATAAAAAAAGATGAAGAAAACGATTGTATGATCTGTGAACTAGGCTTTAATTACGAGTGGGTAGCAAAATTTGAATATGATATGAAAAGTGGTGATTTTAAAGAGCTTCTACTCATCTGGAGACGCTGAAAAATAATGATAGAAGAATTTGAAATTACAAGTAGTAAAGGACAAGTATGCATATATAGTGACTATTTATTTTTATATAAGGGAGGGAGGTATACATCGATTAGAGAAGCTGAATATAAATCTGGTTTTGGTTATAATATAGATAACCCGTATTTTATTATAGAATGGATGTATAACGAGGAGCTGATCAAGCTAACAGTTAAGGGAATTGCTTCAGATTTTAAAGTAGATCCAAAAAGTAATCTTATTTTCGCTAGAGGTGATTGTATAGATATTAGTAAATCCAATAAAAATATAATTACTAGTAATAGTACAGACGAATGGGCTTTAAATTTTTTCATCAACGAAGACGGTAGTATTAATCATCAGATTAATCCCCCTAAATATGTATATGATGAAGATAGAATACCTTGGCATACTTTTTTACCTTATAACAAGATAGAAGCAGAGAAAGCTAATAAAATATCTACAGAAGGGATTCGTAAAATAGAATTTTCTAATGAAAGAGCTATAGTCAGTTCTTTATAAATAAGATACAATCGTTTTAAAACAAGCGAAATGGCAGAAGAACACATGACCTATTCAGCA
>NZ_JAGKSC010000016.1:0-6334 GCF_017942195.1 Psychrobacter sp. K31L
CGAAGACGCCTTATCGCCACATCAATCACATTGGTATCATTTTCAAAATTCATATCCCATACTTGAGAAGCAATGACTGAGCGCGGTAGCACCTCACCGCGGCGCTCTAATAGAAACTGTAACAAAGAAAACTCTTTTGCCGTGAGCTTAATAGCCTTGTCTTTTCTATGCACAGTGCGCTTGGCAATGTCCATTTTAAGATCCGCTATTTGCATAATCGTACTTTGATAATCGGATTGATTGGCACGTCGTAATAAGCTTTTGATTCTAACGATCAATTCTGCAAACGCAAAAGGCTTGGTCAAATAATCATCGCCCCCAATCTCAATCCCTTTTATTTTGTCACTTAAGTCATCTTTTGCCGTCAAAAACAGCACGGGAGTACGCTTACCTGCCGCTCGGTAATTACGCACCAGCTCAAAGCCACTAACATCAGGTAGCATGACATCCATCAGTATCACGCTAAACTCTTCCGTCATCAATGCATGATAGCCATCTAAACCTGTTATGTGATGATCCACAATAAAACCAGCTTCCGTTAAACCTTTTTTTATGTACTCGCCAAGCTTCAACTCATCTTCTACCAGCAGTACTTTCATGGTAATTCCTCAGTACGATTATAATTATTTAACGTTTTAACCCACACAGATGACAAAATTGACTGGTAGCTGACAAAGATGTCATCTGCTCGTAATCAGATTGTCAGTCTTCTTTTGCTAATCTGTATGAATGAAACATAGTTGTTCATACCTAGCGACTATGAATTATTTTCACAGGTAATCAATTCAAATATCTAACAACTTAAATATCTAACAACTTACAAAAGAGGTTTTACATGAAAACATATGGTTCATTCAAAAAAGCAGTACTGCTATCGGCTTCTGTACTTATTGGTATTACTGCGGCTAATGCGCACACTACCGAGCTAAGTACTTCAGTCATCAATAACTGTGATGCGGTTACTGACTTTGCAAAAAACTTGGATCACAACGATGCGCAAGTTTCTAGTACGCAAATGAAGCGCTATAATGATGCACGAGTGGCTTGTGAAATCGAACACAAAGATCAGCATCTACAGTCTGAAAAGTATTTCGTAGATAAGTATGGACGTGATCGTGATTCTAATGCTGCCTCAATACTAAATGAATACAAGCAACATTAAAAACTAAAAACAGCAAGATGACAATATTGTAATCTTGCTGTCATCTCTCTGTCAGAATCAATGAAGTAAGCTTTAAAATAACTTAACATCCCAAAGATTTTTTGACTTTATACCAAATCAAATAAGGATTTACCATGTCATTATTCAAATCAATGCCACTATCTAAATCAATCGTAGCCACTGCTATAGCCTTAGTTGTTTCAACGTCAGCGTTGGCGCACGACCCAAAAATGCATGCGCAGAAAGATCAGATGAACTGCGAAAAGATGGAAAAACACATGGATATGATGGGAAAAATGGATCATAGCAAAATGGATATGAACGATCCTGCTATGAAAGCCATGATGACCAACATGAGCAAAATGAAAGCGATGTATCAAAAGCACTGTGTTACTAGTAAAAGTGACTCTTAGGCATTGATCTTATAGAAGTGGATCGTAGAAATTCAATATTATTGTTAGATGGTTTTGTCGAGCAGTAATTGGATATTAACAAAAATGGATTTTTAGGACAAACCTATGAAGTTTTTACTAGGAATACTTTTTACCGTCTTTGTCGCGATTGTGGGTATTTTTATTGTAGTGACTAGTGGTGTGATAAATATCGGCGCTGATCAAGCCCATAGTCCACTGGTTTACAATTTTTTAGAGACTGCCCGCACGCGTTCAATAGCGAATGCTAGTAAGGACATTACGGTTCCCAACTTAGAAAAGACAGAAATGATCAGCTCGGGCGGTGCCGATTACAAAGATATGTGTGCAGGTTGTCACTTGTCTCCTGGGGTAGAAAGCACTGATTTTAGCGCCAGTTTATATCCTAAGCCGCCAAGTTTTACCAATGTTGAATTGGTTGAACGCTATAAGACCGATGCCGGTGCTCAGCAAGCTTTTTGGGCCATCAAACACGGCATTATGGCATCAGGTATGCCAGCATGGGGCGCTTCGCACGATGACGATAGAATGTGGGCAATGGTCGCTTTTATCAGATCGTTACCTGACTTAAATGAAAATCAATACACCATGTTAACGACTAGGATAGACGATGATATGTTGGACATGTCATTTGATGGTGAGATGGATATGTCTGGTGATGGATCCGGCATGCAACATTGATTATTCGTAAGAAATGCAGTACTAAATAGTGCTGCCTTTTGCGATTTAAGCTTTACCAATACTACTTTGGTCAGTGTTACGGCTTTAATTTTTATAAATTTGATCGTCAGATAAACGCTCAGGAGTGATTTTATGAGACGCTATACCAATATATTTTCTAGTGAACACAACCGGTTATCTGGTCGTGTTCTTTTGGTGATGATGACATCTTCACTATTATTAGCGGCTTGTAGTCAACCTAACGCTGCTGCTGACTCAACACCAGCGACTGAGCCAACGACCGCTACGCAAACCGCGCAAACAGAGCAACCAAAAGCGGAAATAATACCTGTCAGTGCTCATTCAGACACCCAGCCAACTATCCTAAAAAATATCTCAGCCACCGTCTATAAAGACGCCAATTGTGGCTGCTGCAAAGAATGGGTCGGTTATGTCGAAGGTCATGGCCTAAATGCAACCGCACAGAACGTCGAAGATTTGTCCTTGTTTAAAGAGCGCTACAGCGTACCGCAGCAGATGCGCTCTTGTCATACCGCCGTCACTACTGACGGCTATGTATTTGAAGGTCATGTCCCTGCCAAATATATGGCACAGTTCCTAAAAAACCCACCAAGTGATGCGATTGGTCTTGCCGTACCTGGCATGCCAGTTGGTAGCCCTGGTATGGAATATCAAGATAAATTTATGCCGTATAAAGTGATGCAACTTAACAAAGATGGCTCAACAGCCATTTATGCAACCATTGAATCACCGCAGCAGCAATTATAGTTTGAGTGACGTTTAAATATCTTATCCAGCGCTACTAATGGGCTGTCGAAGACACAAGCTTGACTGATAAATATATAAGCTCAACTCCCATTTCATGGATTAAGTTAGGTAAATAATTATGAACAAGAATATGCTTAACCGTAGGCGTTTTTTGACAGGGTCCTCTACTCTATTAGGGGCCTCCATGCTATCCACACTGCCGTCTATTGCCAATAGTGCGCTCGGAAAAGGTCAACAAAACGTAGCCGTCAACAGTGATAAATCTGACCATATCGTACCTATCCTAACCGGTAATGAGTTTGACCTGTATGTCAGCAAGAAGCCCGTTACTGTCAATGGCAAGTCGAGTATGGCAACCCTCATCAATGACTCACTGCCAGCGCCAACGCTAAAGATGCAAGAAGGCGATACCGTGACCATCCGTGTCCATAACCAGATGAATGAGTCGACCTCTATTCACTGGCATGGCTTGCTCGTCCCATTTGAGATGGATGGTGTGCCAGGTATCAGCTTTGATGGTATTCCTGCGAACAGTACCTTTACCTATAAATTCAAACTCATTCAGTCAGGTACATATTGGTATCACTCCCATACTGGCTTTCAAGAGCAAACTGGAATGCGCGGCGCTATCGTCATTGAGCCTAAAGGCCGCGAACGCCACCCAGTCGCCGAAGATCACGTGATTTTATTGAGTGATTGGACACATCGTGATCCGCATAACTTGCTAAAGCTATTAAAGCAGCGCGCTGACTTTGATAACTACCATTTGCCAGATTTTAAAAAGCTATTGTCTGATATTGCCGCAACAGATCTAGAAGCCGCTTATGACAAGCGCAAAATGTGGAATAAGATGCGCATGATGCCGACAGATTTTACCGATCTGTCTGGTGAAAAAACCTTTACCTACCTTATGAATGGTAAAACCACCGCCGCCAATTGGACACAGCTAGTAAAAGCGGGACAGCCCGTCAAACTGCGCTTTATCAATGGCTCAGCACAGACCATCTTCGATGTGCGTATACCGGGTCTGAAAATGACCGTCGTCTCAACGGATGGCAATGATGTCGCGCCCGTTGCGATTGATGATTTCCGTATTGGGGTGGCTGAGACTTATGATGTCATCGTCACGCCGACCAAAGATGCACATACCATATTTGCCCAAAACATTGATCGTTCGGGCTATGTTGCGACCACGCTTGCGACCAAAAAAGGCGCTCGTGCTGCAATACCTGCTATGGACAAGATCGAATGGCTGACCATGGCCGATATGATGGGTGCGATGGGTGACAAAGGCTACAAAGCAAAACATGCTAAGACCGAGTATGACTTCAAGAGTGATATGCGCGTCGACAGTCCACGTATGAACCTCGATGATCCTGGTATTAACCTGCGTGATATTAATAGAAAGGTTTTGACTTATGATCAATTGCGCTCCGTGGATGAGCAAGTATTGGCAGAGCAGCGCAAACCTACTAGAGAGATCGAGCTACATTTAACGGGTAATATGGAGCGCTATATCTGGGCGCTAGATGGTGTCATGTTTAAGGATGCAACGCCTGTTAATATTAAGCCTAACGAGCGCGTGCGCATCACCTTAGTCAATGACACCATGATGAATCATCCGATGCACCTGCATGGTATGTGGAGCGACTTGCGCACCCCATCTGGAGACTTTCAGGTACGTAAACATACGATTGTGGTGCAGCCAGCGCAAAAAATTAGCTTCGATGTGACGGGTGAAGTTGGACGATGGGCGTGGCATTGCCATCTGCTTTATCACATGGAAGCCGGTATGTTCAGAGAAGTTGCCGTCGTTTAACAAACCTTCGAATATGAGGCTTATTATGAAAGTATCTAAGAAAAATCTGCCATTCATTGGTTTGTCATCGCTAGTCTTGCTCACCTCATCGTTTGCAACGGCTGCTGATATGTCGAATATGGATCACAGCGGTATGGATATGTCAGGCGATATGTCTGGTATGGATCATAGTGGCATGGATATGTCTGGTATGGATATGTCTGGTATGGATATGTCTGGTATGGATATGTCTGATATGGATCACAGCGGTATGGATATGTCAGGCGATATGTCTGGTATGGATCATAGCGGCATGGATATGTCTGGGATGCAAGGCGGGCAGCCACCAGCCGATGCTCGCAGTCCAGACTATTCAAACGGAGTTCCCTATGGGCAGTATGGTAAGCCAATGATGATGGGCAGCATGCCATTATGGGGAGTATCAGTAGACGACTTGGGCTATCAGTTTGATGAGGATCAAATTAACTTCGAGGCGACGGGTTGGTATGGTACTGATAGTAATCGTATAAGGCTACGCACGGAAGGTAGTGCTCAGACTAAAGATGATAAAGAAATCGATAGCTTGAGCTCGCTTGCTTATTGGAAACCACTGAGCATTTTCTGGAATGGTGAAGCTGGTGTCGCTTACGATACTGAAAACGATAACGCTGCCCTTATGGCAGGTATTGTCGGCACCGCGCCGTATTTCATCGAAACAGATGCGAGAGCCTATTTATATACCGATGGTCAACTTCGTCTTGATTTAGGGGCAGAGTATGAATGGCGTTTGGATCAGCATTGGGTGGTCATACCGGAGGTTGGACTGACAGCCTTTAGTAAAGATGACCATGATAATGGTATTACCAAGGGCTTTAATGAGATGGAAACCGAGGTTAGGCTGACTTATGAGACGTTCAGTCGCCAGCTAGCCCCTTATGTGGGCGTGAGTTATGAGACAGCGCTTGGCAAGGCTCGTGGTCAACGACGTCAAGAAAATGAATCGGTTGATAGCAGTAGTTTGACTGCGGGGGTCAAATTCTGGTTCTAATTTTATTAAAATAATAGGGGATATACTATGAATGCTTCAGATCAAAACAACATGGATCATCAACAGGGCATGAACCCGTATGTAAAGTTCACTCTGATGATTGTGACGTCTACGATTGTGATGTACATCATGATGTATTTCAATACTTATGAATGGGATCATATTTATTTTAGTGAAACCCGAGCTTATATGGCGCTCTACATGGGTGCCGGTATGGCAGTGGTCATGTTGGCATTTATGACCAATATGTATAAGAAGACCAAGGTCAACTTAATGATTTATGGTCTGAGCGTATTGATGTTTGCTGTTGGTATTTGGGGCGTGCGATCACAAGCAACTGTCGATCAAGTCGATTGGATGCAAGCCATGATACCGCATCACTCGATTGCTATTTTAACCAGTAGCCGCGCTGATATTGAAGATCCGCGTGTACAAAAGCTTGCTGA
>NZ_JAGKSC010000017.1:0-3499 GCF_017942195.1 Psychrobacter sp. K31L
CAAGGATGGATGGAGAATAATCTGCCTAAACTGTTTCATGATATGGGTTGTATCTCTTTTATTATGAACTGACTATAGCGTTCAACATAGGCGTTTTGTTGTGGATTGCCAGGTTCCATATAGCTTATCTTAATGCCTTGTTCTAACGCCCAGTCTTTGAGCGCATTACAGATATATTCAGGGCCGTTATCACATCTTAATTGATCAGGGCGACCTCGACATTCAATCAGCTGATTTAAGCTACGTATGACTCTTTGGGCTGGTAGTGAGAAATCAATCTCAACCGTTAAGGCTTCACGGTTGTAATCATCAATGACATTAAACAGTCTAAATGCCCTGCCATCGGTTAAAGCATCATGCATGAAGTCCATGCTCCAGCTTTGATTCGGTTCTACAGGTACGGCAAGTGGTACGGGTTTGGCTCGCTTAATACGGCGCTTAGGTTTGATTCTAAGATTCAATTCAAGCTCACAGTAGATGCGATACACACGCTTATGGTTGTATGGCAGTCCCAACACGTTACGCAGACTTAAAAAGCATAAACCAAAGCCCCAGTTCTTATTCTGGGTAGTCAGCTCTATAAGCAAGTCAGCTATCTGCTTATTCTCATCAGAAGCCGCAGACTTATGATAATAGCAGGTCACGCTGATATTAAAGATCAAGCAAGCCCTTCGGATACTGATGCCATAATCTTTAATATAGTGACAAGCCAACGCTTTGCGCCCAAGCGGCGCTACCACTTTTTTGACATGGCATCCTGTAGTATGTCTGATTTGAGACGCTCTTCGGCATACATCTTTTTAAGACGAGCATTTTCAACTTCAAGCTCTTTTAAACGCGAAATTAAAGAGGCATCCCTGCCGCCATACTTTGAGCGCCAGTTGTAGAAAGTGCTTTGTCCAATGTTATGCTCGCGGCACAGCTCAGCAATAGGTACCCTTGTTCCGCTTGTTTTAGGATGTTAACGATTTGGTTGTCGCTAAAGCGTGACTTTTTCATGAGTTTCTCCTGCTGATAGTTTAGCAGTTAATCTCTATTTTTAAGTGTTCTTATTTATTGGGGGGATTACCGGTTCTGATTTTCTTGGTCATGGTAAGCTCTTTGTCGAGTCGCTAGTTTACCAAGTTTATTTCTACGGTTTCTTCAGCATAGCTCAGTATTTATAGAACAATTATCGAATAAAATCTGGGATTACTATATAATACTTTAAATAAAGCGTAATCCAAATGAGTCACTTGTATGCTCGAATCTAACAAAAACGTAATTAATTTATCCTTATTGAGCGCATTCTTAACTCTAAGCTACCCAGCACATACCAATGTTAAATATATAGACATGAATAACTTTAATCCTCAATCAGCTGAGCAAAACACTATACAAATAATTGAGCCATCTACTGTCCAACCCAATAATCTTGTTACTCGTTCTCAAACCAAACTAGACACTATTATCGACCATAATGCTCGCAAATATGATATCCCCTCTGAGTTATTAAGAGCAATTATTAGACAAGAGTCTAATTTTAATAATACTGCCTTATCTTCTAAAGGTGCTATAGGTCTAATGCAAGTTATGCCATCGACGGCTGCAGATTATGGCTATTATAATTTATATGCACCGCATCATAATGTGGAAGTAGGTAGCCGTCACTTAGCTAGCCTACTAAAGAGATATAAGCTACCAATAGCATTAGCCGCTTATAACGCAGGAGAAGGCAATATAAATAAATACGGTGGCATCCCTCCTTTTCGCGAAACCCAGAGCTACGTCTTAAACGTATTGAAATACTATAATGTAGAGCTTGATAAACGAATCAACAATACAGGTATAATGAGCAATGCTATTAATTTAACTCCTATAGATAATAATCCCTTAATTGTTAGTAAGTCAGAAAAACTTATTAATAGAAATTCTGTGTTGTACCTATCGATTAACCGTTAAAAGTTATCCTGAATACAGCTATATAATAGTATGCAAAATATGAGCAAAAAAAAGACTAAATACGCACATATTTAGTCTTTTTACTTTAAGATCAACTATCTATAACTAATCTTACTTTCTTTTTCGATATAGTCAGCCGCTATCTTATTATAACCTAGACAGAATATTTGACTAACCGATGGATCGGTTGGAGAAGAGATGTCAGAGGGATAGAACAAAGTTCCTTCGTATAGTATACCTTTGTAGATAACAGCTGCAAGTGCTTGTGGAGGCGGAGAGCCTAGTAAGGACAAATCAGGTGAGACATTAGCGTCATTTATGTCATCTGGGTAAGTAACATAAGTGACGCTAATGTCGTTATCCGAACCAACCATCTCAGTATTGAAGATTGGCAAAGATTCATTCTTGGAAGAGATATCATTTTTCCAAGCAGTCAAAGTAGGGTAGTCTGAAGGAAAATCAAGTTCAAAAGTAAAATACTGCTTATCAAGTTTATTACGGTAGTTATAACATAGCGACCCATTGGGAAAGTTGTAGGGTTTAGTAATGCTAGGCAAAAAATCAAGAGTGACACTTATATTTTTAGAAGAAGCAGTTGGAATTGAGATAGGGTTCTTTATCTGTGTCTTGACGATTGTTTCTCCCGTCTTTTCATCTTTATATATCTGCTCAAATGTATTGTTATCTACATAGTCTATGTTTTTTAATTCATTAGTTGATAGATACTCCAGATTTTCAGCCAATATCAGACTAGGTAATATGGACTCTTGACCCTCATTTTCATCTAGATCGGAATCGCCATATATATCTGACTCTGTAAGCATGACACCGTTTTCTGTAATTCTCAGGTTTTGTCTATTAATATAGCTGATTTCGTCTAATCCTGATTGCGAATAATTATCAATAATGAAACTTATAAATTCGTAAGCAGGTTCGTTAATACTGGGTGAACTATTTTTATTATCATTACTTGAGGTACTTGAATTTGAGTCGCTGCCACAAGCTGTTAACATAAAGCAACTAAGTAGAGCGCTAGAATAGAGCAAAGTTTTTTTTAAGTTACACATGTTACTTTTCTTCATAATTAAAAATGTATTTATATTTTATAGCATAAAACAATAATTATATGAACAAAAGTAATGTTTATTTTATTTTAAATGTCAAGAATGTCATTACATGTAAAATAAAAGTGAAATATAAGATGTTATATAAGTAGTTAATAACGTTAACTAAAACATCTTAATATTATTTCTAAAGCTATAAGTACTGTTTATATTTCTAATAAATTTACAATGACAAAAGCACAACAAATGCGTATTATATCAATAAAATACTAATACTTTTGTCGAGACTTGTATGCGATTCAACTTACTCACCATTAGTTTGCTACCTTTACTATGTATTATCACCTCTGGTACTTTAGCAGCAACTGTAAAGTGTAACGTAATTGGTACTAACGGTGAACCCGCTTGTACTGATGCCGCCGGCAACCCCATCAACGTCTTAACGGGCAACAAGTTTGAATCAGCGAATGACATACAGAGTACGACTAGTGAAT
>NZ_JAGKSC010000018.1:0-2935 GCF_017942195.1 Psychrobacter sp. K31L
CAAGGATGGATGGAGAATAATCTGCCTAAACTGTTTCATGATATGGGTTGTATCTCTTTTATTATGAACTGACTATAGTCAGTGAAAAGTAATATCGATACATCACGCACTGCTAATATCCATTTTTCTTGCTTGCTGTGCCTGTGCAGACAGAGGCTACAAAAAATTAATATCAGCAGTATCGTAGCGTTTTTGGGGTATTTTGACTATATCTCAGAACACGGAATCCCCGACAATCTTGGCGATTCCGTACCGTTGATTGGATCTTTTAAGGTATACCCCAGTGGAACCAGTGATTTCACCCTTTAAACCTATTTACAAACCACTCAAAATAGACTGCTATAATGGAAACTATTATAATAGACTATGAGAATGGTTATCTTTATAAAAAATTACTGAAGGCAAGTGATCAAAACCCGTTTGGTCGCTCAAGGCCAATAAATTTTAGAACACCGTAAGGAATGTTATGCCCCAGTACAATACTACCTCCACCGCCAAAAAAGCCCCTTTGAACCATGAACTATATATGACGGTGCTAATGACCCCTGATATGGCAAATTTCATCGGCAATGTACACGGTGGTGATTTACTCAAAATGCTCGATCAGGTCGCTTATGCCTGTGCCAGTCGCTATAGCGGCAACTATGTGGTGACGCTATCGGTTGATCAGGTGATGTTCCGTGAGCCAATCTATGTGGGTGAGCTGGTGACCTTTGCCGCGAGCGTCAACTACGTGGGTAGAACGTCGATGGAAGTGGGCATACGTGTCGAAGCAGAAGATGTGCGGGCGCGTACAGTTCGTCATACCAATAGCTGCTACTTTACGATGGTCGCCATCGATGACAATGGCAAGCCAACTCCTGCGCCGCCACTTGATATCAAAAATTTGATGCAGCAGTGTCGTTTTGATGCAGGCTTAGAACGTAAGAACCTACGTATGCAAAGCTCACACCGTCCTAGCTGTGATATTGAGAATATGATTGGTGAGCTAGCCAGCAGTCGTGACAATCAAGCTAAGTAACATGACACAGTAGCCAAGGGTTTCCAGCTTAGTGGTTAAATATTCGCTATTTTACTGAGACTATTATGAGTTTGAAGCCATCAAAAACCCATTCAAATATTCCTACTCCTAATCAGCCAGTACGCCGCAATAGTCGTGCTCGAGGTGCTGGTACGCCTATTAACGACGCCACTTCTGATGGTAATTCTCGTTCTGGCTTCGATGGTTCTTCTAAGTCAGCAACCAACAAAGAAGAACAACATTCTGCCTCATTGAAGACGGTTTTGATTGCCGTTGGGGCCAACCTCATTATTGCTATTGCCAAAACTGTAGCAGCGTTTATGACAGGTTCTGCTTCTATGATTGCAGAGTCAGCACATTCTTGGGCAGATGCAGGTAACGGCACCTTATTAATTGTCGCCGAAAAAAAATCCGTCAAACCTGCTGATGAAAGTCATCCGCTCGGCTACGGTAAAGAGTCATACGTCTGGTCGATGATTGCAGCCTTTGGCGTCTTTATGGCGGGTTCCATTGTGTCCATTTATACTGGTATCACCGAGTGGAATGCGGCTGAGAGCGAGACCGACTATACCATTGGTTTTATTATATTAGCAGTCGCCTTCGTGCTAGAAGGCTTTTCGTTGGTGCAGGCGTACCTGCAAAGTAAAAAACATGGTGAAGCGATTAATGTCAGCGCTATTGGTTATGTGGTCGATACGTCGAACCCCACTTTACGCGGTGTGTTTTTTGAAGATTTAGCGGCTGTGATTGGCCTGGTTATCGCTGCGGCTGCGATGGGTATGCATGCTTATACCGGACAGCCATTTTGGGATGCGCTAGGTTCTATCGTCGTCGGGCTATTATTAGGCGTGGTCGCTATCTTTTTGATCAGCCGTAATCGGGATTTTTTGATTGGCTACAAGGTGTCTGATAGGATGCATTCCTATGCGTTGAGCGAGCTGCTCAATCATGCAGATATTGATAGTGTTTCTTACTTACACCTAGAGTGGGTGGGACCCAAGAAAATATTTATGGTGGCGGCAGTAGACATCACTGGCAATCAAAAAGAAAAAGAAATCGCGCAAAAATTTGAAGACATTGAAAACTTGTTTCGATGTAATCCTATCTTTCAAGAAGCTATTTTGACACTGTCTGTACCCAATGCCAAAACGTTATCTTTGCCGGAAAATTATTTAGCTAATGAACAAGATTTCGCATGACAGTCTAGATGACGGTGCTATTAACAACTACTATGGCTAAATCTTGCCAAACCGCGTCAAATAACTGGTCAATATCCTAATATTATCTGCGCTCTTTTCCTTGTTTGGCTGCAATTTATCTCATTTTCATCACCATTTTCAAACTGAGGACACGCCCTAGTCATTCTAGGTTAGACATTATCGTCGGTGGATGCCTAGTTTGGTGAGATTTTATCTATCAGCAGTCCTAATATTTGAAGGTTCAATAGACTCCAGTTACTCTTAACTATACGGGTCTAATTCGAAAAATTAGGCTAAGATAACAATGATAATTAGCAGTAAAAACTAGATACTAAAATAAGGTGATAATATGACATATATTTTGAAAAATACTTTGGTGTCCCTGACGTTTGGTTTAAGCGTCGCTACTATGCTGGCAGTACCGACGTTCTTTGCACAGGCTGCGGTACCTACTGACAAGTCAGTGAGAGAGTTAGTAAATGTCACACATTTGAATGAAACAATCAAACAGATGTCCTCGAAAGATAGTTTACAAAAAATAGTTAATGACTCTATGTTGTCTAGCCTTGTGACTGCTGACATGAGTACTGCCCAACGTCAAAAACTAATCAAAGTTTTTTCTAATTATAGTAGTAGTATATAGTCAGTTCATAATAAAAGAGATACAACCCATATCATGAAACAGTTTAGGCAGATTATTCTCCATCCATCCTTG